>NZ_LZMJ01000003.1:0-8494 GCF_001665495.1 Rhodococcus sp. 852002-51564_SCH6189132-a | reverse complement strand
GGCGGGGGGTTTTATCTGTGCGGGGTTATCCCCCCGGCCCCCCTTTTTCTCCCCAAAACGCGCGGGGGGGGCGGGGGGTACGTCCCGTCGGGCCCCCACGCGCGTTTTGCGTATCAGTCCTTCGGTATCACCGGGACCGCCGCTGCGGGAGCGATGGCGGCCAGGGCGAAGGCCGCGGGGAATCCGACCGCGGCGATGAGCCCACCGAAGACCGGTCCGACGGCCGCGGCGAAGACGAACTGCCCGGTGTTCTGGATTCCGAGTGCGCGACCGCCCCAGAACGGGCCGGCGATCTCCGCGACGGCAGTGAATGCCAACCCGTTCGGCGCCGAGGTCAGGATCGACGCGACGAGCAGGACGCCCACCGCGATCGCCGAATCCGTCCACGCCGTGACGGACAGCGCGACCATCGACACGACGACCGATATTGCGACGATGCGCATCGGTCCCAGTCGGCTGCCCACCCGATCGGACCAGGCCCCGGTGACGACACGTCCGAGGGCGCCGAGGATCTGGGCGGCGGTGATGACGAGACCGGCGCCGACCTCGTCCCAGCCGCGGTCGGCGATGAGCCACACCAGGGCGTAGGTCCACACGACGTACTGCGGAACGACGAGCAGGATCGACGCGAGATGGATCCGCGTGAGGGACATGGAACTCCGGTAGGGATTGCCGAGCACGCCTGCGCGCTCGGCCTCCGCCCGTCCGGGTCGGGGCGGATCCACCACGCCGACCGCGCAGGCGACGGCTGCCAGCCCGCACGCGAGCATGGGAAACGCGAGTGCCCAGGCGATCCCGTGGTCGCCCGCGAGAGTCGGGATGACGAGTGCGCCCGCGGCGACACCCAGCGGCACCGACATCTGCCGGATGCCCATCGCGAGGCCGCGCTGGTGCGGCGGGAACCATCCGACCACCACGCGACCGCTCGCCGAATTGGCGCTCACGGCGCCGGCTCCCGCACACATCAGCAACAGGCCGAGCAGCGCGGCGGAGGCGGTGCGGGACAGGTCCAGCGAGGTGGTCGCGCTCGCGAGTCCCATCGCGACGGCCGCGATCCCGAGTCCGGCGGCCAGCGCGAGACGTTCACCGAACCGGTCGGCGATCGCGCCCCACACGACGAGCGTGAACACGCCGCCGAGGATCGGTGCGCCGGCGAGGGTTCCGGCCTGCGCGAGGGTGAAGCCACCCTCCTGGTTCAGGGTCGGGATGAGGAAGGCGACGCCGTTGATGACGGTGGCCTGGGAGGCCTGGGCGAGGACGCCGAGGGCCAGGATCAGCCATCGGCGCCCACCGATGTCCGGAGTGTCCATGAGTCCCACTATCTGAGAAAGTCGTACCGTTATATGAAATCTCGGTTGGACTCTATACCCGCGGCACCCGGGCGTCGATCGCAGTGTGCGCGCACCGTTAGACTCCGGACATGCGCCTTGGTCGAATTGCCAGCCCGGATGGTGTCGCGTTCGTGAGCATCGAAGGGGAGGGGGAGTCCGCGACGGCGAAGGAGATCGCCGAGCATCCTTTCGGGAACCCCACCTTCACGGGCCGGAGCTGGCCCCTCGCCGACGTGCGGATTCTCGCCCCGATCCTCGCCACCAAGGTGATCGCGGTCGGTCGCAACTACGCCGCCCACGCCGCCGAGTCGGGCAACGAGGTCCCCGACGAGCCGATGATCTTCCTCAAGCCCAACACGTCGATCGTGGGCCCGGGCGCGCCCATCGTGATTCCGCCCACCACCTCGCTCGTCCACCACGAGGCCGAACTCGCCGTGGTCATCGGGCGCCCCTGCAAGGACGTCCCCGCCGCGAAGGCCCGGGAGGCGATCCTCGGCTACACGGTGGCCAACGACGTGTCCGCGCGCGACCATCAGCGCAAGGACGGCCAGTGGGGCCGGGCCAAGGGCCACGACACCTTCTGCCCGCTCGGTCCGTGGATCGAAACCGACATCGACCCTTCCGATCTCGAGATCTCGGCGGAGGTCGACGGGCAGATCCGCCAGCGCAGCCGCACCTCGAAGATGGTGCACGACATCCCGAAGCTCATCGAATGGATCTCCGGTGTCATGACCCTGCTGCCGGGCGACGTCATCCTCACCGGCACCCCCGAAGGTGTCGGACCGATCGAGCCGGGCAACACCGTCTCGATCACCGTCGAGGGCATCGGAACGCTCACGAATCCGGTCGTCGCCAAGGGATCCTGACCGGAGCTCGCTGCGGGGCGGATAGCCTGGGAAGGTCTCCCGTCGATCCTCAACCCTGAGCGAGTCATGACCACCAGCGAAGTACGCGTACGTTTCTGCCCGTCACCGACCGGAACCCCGCATGTGGGTCTGGTGCGCACCGCCCTGTTCAACTGGGCTTTCGCGCGTCATCACGGCGGCACCTTCGTGTTCCGCATCGAAGACACCGACGCCGCACGCGACACCGAGGAGTCGTACCAGGCGATCCTCGACGCCCTCCGGTGGCTGGGTCTCGAATGGGACGAGGGTCCGGAGGTCGGCGGACCGTACGAGCCGTACCGGCAGTCGCAGCGACGCGAGCTTCACCTCGAGATCGTGCAGAAGCTCGTCGACGCCGGTGAGGCCTACGAGTCGTTCTCGACGCCGGAAGAGGTCGAGGAGCGGCACAAGGCCGCCGGCCGCGACCCGAAGCTCGGCTACGACAACTTCGACCGCGACCTCACCCCGGAGCAGCGGCAGGCCTTCCTCGACGAGGGGCGCAAGCCGGTCGTGCGACTGCGCATGCCCGACGAGGACCTCACGTGGAACGACCTGGTCCGCGGCGAGACCACCTTCAAGGCGGGCTCGGTGCCCGACTTCGCGCTGACCCGCGGCAACGGCATCCCGCTCTACACCCTCGTCAATCCCGTCGACGACGCGTTGATGAAGATCACACACGTCCTGCGCGGCGAGGACCTGCTGTCGTCCACCCCGCGTCAGCTTGCGCTGTACGCGGCGCTGCAGCGCATCGGCGTCACCGATTTCACGCCCGAGTTCGGCCACCTGCCGTTCGTGATGGGGCAGGGCAACAAGAAGCTCTCCAAGCGCGACCCTGAGTCCAACCTCTTCCTGCACCGCGATCGCGGGTTCATCCCCGAGGGCCTGCTCAACTACCTCGCTCTGCTCGGCTGGGGTCTCGCCGACGATCGCGACGTGTTCTCCCTCGACGAGATGGTCGCGGCCTTCGAGATCTCCAAGGTCAATTCGAACCCGGCCCGGTTCGACCAGAAGAAGGCCGACGCCATCAACGCCGAGCACATCCGCCTGCTCGAGCCGGCGGAGTTCGCGACCCGGCTGAAGGCGTACCTCGTCGAGCACGGCCGGATCGGGGCCGACGTCGACGACACGCTCTTCCGGACGGCCGCCGACCTCGTGCAGACCCGCATCGTCGTTCTCGGGGACGCGTGGGACCTGCTGAAGTTCTTGTTCGTCGACGACGCCGACTTCACGCTCGACGAGGCCTCTGCGGCGAAGAACCTCAAGGAGGATGCCGCGTCGGTGCTCGACGCCTCCGTCGCCGCCCTCGAGGGCGTGGCCGAGTGGACCACGCCGGCGATCGAGGAGGCGCTCAAGAGCGCACTGATCGAGGGGCTCGAGCTGAAGCCGAGGAAGGCCTTCGCTCCCGTGCGGGTCGCGGTGACGGGCTCGCACGTCAGCCCGCCGCTCTACGAGTCGATGGAACTGCTCGGCCGTGAGCGCACCCTTGCACGACTGCGTGCCGGGCGGGCGCGCATCGCCTGACCCCTGCATGGTCGCTCTCGGCCCGTCGTCGGCACCCGCCGGCGACGGGCCGAGCTCGTTCCGAGCTCGATTTCAGGTCTCTGACCAGCCGATTTGTAGTTGGTGGCGGGGTTGGTGCTAATCTTCTTCTCGGTTCGGAACGGAGGCCACAACGCCCGCAGGGCAGGCCGAAGGAACAAACCATTGGGGTATGGTGTAATTGGCAACACAGCTGATTCTGGTTCAGCCATTCTAGGTTCGAGTCCTGGTACCCCAGCTGAGACGCGGCGGTTTGCCCGCAACGTCTCAGCCAGCTATGCTGGCTGAGCTTCCTTCGGGAAGCGAAGAGAAGAAGTTCCATAGGCCCCCGTCGTCTAGCGGCCTAGGACGCCGCCCTCTCACGGCGGTAGCGTGGGTTCGAATCCCATCGGGGGTACAACCACGAAGGCTCTCCGATCATCGATCGGAGAGCCTTTCGCGTATGGGCGGTCACTGCGCGGCGGACGGAAGATAGGCGGCCGTCGTGCCGCCGATCTCCATGGCAGTCATCCCGAGCTTGCAGTGATCCCACGAACGCACCCGCGCGGGCACCACACGGACGGCCACCCGTTTGCGCATCATCTGCTCCACCGCGGGGCGCGCCTCCTCCGTGTACGGGGCGGTGTACCGCTCCCACACGTCGCGGCAGACCTCGAACAGGCGGTCGTGGTCGTCCACGATCTCCGCCCGCCCCTCGATCGAGACGCCACGCAACTGGTCGTAGGTGTCGCCGGCCTCGACGAGGACGGTCACGCGATCGTCGCGCCGGAGGTTGACGACCTTCTGCGATTTCGCCTTCGTCTCGAACCAGATCTCCCCGTCGAGCACCGCGTACCACATGGCGACGAGGTGCGGGGTGCCCGTCGGTCCGAGGGTCGCCAGGTTCGCGACCCGGCTGCGGTGGAGGAACTCGTCGATCTCCGACTCCGTCATCATGATGCCTGCGCGGCGGTTGGTTCCCATGCGAAGCACTCTGGCAGAGCGTGGAGCCGCACGGCTGTCTTCCTCCCGCCCCGCCCGTGTTCCTCCTGGGCTCCACCCGGGAGGGACACGGGCATGCGGTCGGCCTCAGAGACGCTTCTGGAGCGCTTCTGCGGCGGCGAGGAGGTCGGCGGCCCAGCGGGCGCCCGGTCGGCGGCCCATGCGGTCGATGGGGCCCGATACGGAGATCGCGGCGATCACGCCACCGCTGCTGTCGCGCACGGGTGCGGCGACCGACGCCACACCGGGTTCGCGTTCGGCGGCGCTCTGCGCCCAGCCGCGGCGGCGGACCTCGACGAGCACGCGTTCACCGAAGGCCGCGTCGGGGAGGATGGCGCGCTGGGTCGCCGTATCGGCCCACGCGAGCAGAACTTTCGCGCCGGAGCCGGCCGTCATCGGAAGGCGTGCGCCGACGAGGACCGTGTCGCGCAGACCGGTCGGCGGTTCGAGAGCGGCGACGCAGACCCGCTGGGTGCCCTCGCGGCGGTACAACTGCACGCTCTCGCCGGTGATCTCACGCAGACGGGGGAGGACGAGCGAGGCGGCCTCGACGAGCGTGTCGCCTGCGCCCGCGGACAATTCGGCCAGTCCGGGGCCGGGACGCCACTGTCCGTCGCTGTCGCGCATGAGGAGGCGGTGGACCTCGAGGCCCACGGCGAGACGGTGCGCCGTGGCACGGGGCAGGCCGGTCCGTGCGCACAACTCGTTGAGGTTGCACGGCTGTTCGGCAACCGCATGGAGGACTGCCATCGCTTTGTCCAACACTCCGATCCCGCTATGCTGTCTCATAGGTCGATACCTCCGTCTCGCATAATGGGAAGCATATCGCATGCCGAGAACGGTGGGGACGACGCCATACGCGGCCGGACAGCCCCCGGAATCCCGCGTTCGTCACGTACGACAAGGTGGAGAAGATGGCTGGAAAGACTCTGGCGGAAAAGGTGTGGGACCAGCACGTGGTCGTGCGCGGTGAAGGAGAGGGATCGGCGCGACAGCCGGACCTGATCTACATCGACCTGCATCTCGTACACGAGGTGACCAGCCCGCAGGCCTTCGACGGTCTGCGGCTGGCAGGACGCCCGCTGCGGCGTCCCGATCTCACGATCGCCACCGAGGACCACAACGTCCCCACGGTGGACATCGACAAGCCGATCGCCGACCCGGTCTCGCGCACACAGGTCGAGACCCTGCGCCGCAACTGCGAGGAGTTCGGTGTCCGTCTGCACCCCATGGGCGACCTCGATCAGGGCATCGTCCACGTGGTCGGCCCGCAGCTCGGTCTCACGCAGCCCGGCATGACGGTGGTGTGCGGCGACAGCCACACCTCCACCCACGGCGCCTTCGGCGCACTGGCGATGGGCATCGGCACCAGTGAGGTCGAACACGTCATGGCGACACAGACGTTGTCGCTGCGGCCGTTCAAGACGATGGCCATCAACGTCGGCGGCACCCTCGCGCCGGGAGTGACGAGCAAGGACCTCATCCTCGCGATCATCGCGAAGATCGGCACCGGCGGCGGACAGGGCTACGTCCTCGAGTACCGCGGCGAGGCGATCCGCGCACTGTCGATGGAAGCGCGGATGACCATCTGCAACATGTCGATCGAGGCGGGCGCCCGCGCCGGCATGATCGCCCCCGACGAGACCACCTACGAGTTCATCAAGGGCCGCCCGCACGCCCCGAAGGGCGCCGACTGGGACGCTGCCGTGGAGGCGTGGGAGCAGCTGAAGACCGACGACGACGCGGTTTTCGACGCCGAGGTCCACATCGACGGCAGCGCTCTGACCCCCTTCGTCACGTGGGGCACCAACCCGGGCCAGGGCGCTGCGCTCGGGTCCAGCGTTCCGGTACCCGAGGAGATCGCCGACGAAACCGAGCGGTCTGCAGCGGAAAAGGCGTTGCGCTACATGGATCTCGAACCGGGCATGCCGCTGCGCGACGTGAAGATCGACACCGTCTTCGTCGGCTCGTGCACCAACGGCCGCATCGAGGATCTGCGTGCCGTGGCGGATGTCCTGCAGGGCCGCAAGGTCGCCGACGGCGTCCGGATGCTCGTCGTGCCGGGTTCGATGCGGGTGCGCGCGCAGGCGGAGGAGGAGGGTCTCGGCGAGATCTTCACCGCCGCAGGGGCCGAGTGGCGTCAGGCCGGGTGCTCGATGTGCCTGGGCATGAACCCCGACCAGTTGGCGCCGGGCGAGCGTTCCGCGTCGACCTCGAACCGGAATTTCGAAGGACGGCAGGGCAAGGGCGGACGGACGCATCTCGTCTCGCCGGCCGTGGCCGCCGCAACCGCGGTGCGGGGAACGCTTTCCGCACCGGCGGATCTGGACTAGACCACAGGACCGACGAGGAGAATTTTCGATGGAAGCCTTCACCACCCACAGGGGCATCGGCGTCCCGCTGCGCCGCTCCAATGTCGACACGGATCAGATCATCCCGGCCGTGTACCTGAAGCGCGTCACCCGTACGGGATTCGAGGACGGTCTGTTCGCCGCATGGCGCAACGACCCGTCCTTCGTCCTCAACACCCCGCCCTTCGACCGCGGCAGCGTTCTCGTCGCCGGACCGGATTTCGGCACCGGCTCCTCGCGTGAGCATGCCGTGTGGGCGTTGTCGGATTACGGATTCCGGGTCGTGATCTCGTCCCGCTTCGCCGACATCTTCCGGGGCAACGCCGGAAAGGCCGGTCTGCTCGCCGCTCAGGTCTCGCAGGACGACGTCGAACTGCTGTGGAAGCTCATCGAGCAGCAGCCCGGACTCGAACTGGAAGTGGATCTCGAGAACCGGACGGTGACCGCCGGAACCACCGTGGTGCCGTTCACCATTGACGACTACACGCGGTGGCGTCTGCTGGAGGGTCTCGACGACATCGGATTGACATTGCGCCAGGTAGACGCGATTTCCGAGTACGAAAAGTCAAGGCCGTCATGGAAACCGAGTACCCTTCCGGCGCCCTGAAAACACCCCGCGAACG
The DNA here is from genome assembly GCF_001665495.1 of Rhodococcus sp. 852002-51564_SCH6189132-a. Taxonomy (NCBI): domain Bacteria; kingdom Bacillati; phylum Actinomycetota; class Actinomycetes; order Mycobacteriales; family Nocardiaceae; genus Rhodococcus; species Rhodococcus sp. 852002-51564_SCH6189132-a. The sequence goes on along the minus strand of NZ_LZMJ01000003.1, from coordinate 785 downwards.
CGCCTTCTCCGGGCCCGGTCCGACGCTCCCGTCGGGCCGGGCCCGGAGGTTATTTGCATGAGAATCCGCGTGGCACATAGACTCTTGCCCGTTTGCGGGTCTACCGTGGACTGGAGTCGGTCTGACGGTGGACCGTGTATGTGCGGAGGAAATCAATGAACAAGGCAGAACTGATCGACGTTCTGACCGAGAAACTCGGTTCGGACAGGCGCACCGCCACCGCGGCCGTCGAGCACATCGTGGACGCGATCGTTCGCGCCGTGCACGACGGTAAGAGCGTCACCATCACCGGATTCGGTGTCTTCGAGAAGCGTCGCCGGGCGGCTCGTGTCGCGCGGAACCCGCGCACGGGCGAGACGGTCAAGGTCAAGCCGACCTCGGTGCCGGCCTTCCGTCCCGGCCAGTCCTTCAAGAACATCATCGCGGGCACCCAGAAGCTCCCTTCTTCGGGTCCGGCCGTGAAGCGCGGTGCAGCCGCAGCGGCCAAGAAGACCGCGGCAGCGAAGAAGGCGGCCAAGAAGACTGCGGCCAAGAAGACCACGGCGACGAAGTCGACTGCGGCGAAGAAGACCACCGCGGCGAAGAAGACCACGGCGGCCAAGTCGACTCCGGCGAAGAAGACCACCGCCACCAAGTCGACCGCGGCCAAGAAGACCGCGGCCAAGAAGAGCGCGGCCAAGAAGACCACGGCCCGCAAGAGCACCAAGAAGTAACACCCACCCGCGATGCGGCTCGCACACGTGCGAGCCGCACAGGTGAGACGACGGCGGCCACCGGATCTCCGG
>NZ_LZMJ01000002.1:0-37231 GCF_001665495.1 Rhodococcus sp. 852002-51564_SCH6189132-a | reverse complement strand
CCCCCCCCCCCCCCCCCCCCCCCCCCCCCCCCCCCCCCCCCCCCCCCCCCCCCCCCCCCCCCCCGCGCCCCCCCCCCACCACTCACCGTCGATTTTTCGGGTACCCCGAGTTCCCCGACAGGTGAGTGATTCCCTGGCGGGTCGAAGGATGGTCCCCGGCGCCCCGCCGGGGACCATCACCTTTCTGCTGCTGGGCTGTGCGTGCAGCGGACGACACCGTGGCTACTCTCGGCGCGTGGAGGACAGGACGCCAGCCATCGGCGACGCCGCCGATGCGATGACCGACGATGAGCTCGAGATCGCGATTGCGGCGCTGCACGCCCGTGAGCGGGAACTTCTCGTCGCCGTGGACAGCGAGGCGGCGTTCAATCTGATGGGCACGAAGTTCGTTCTGCTGTCCACGTTGGAAGGCACCGGCTGACCTACATACGCGACACGACTCGCGACGCGCCCGTGGACATCCGTCCGGAGGTGATGACGATGCCGTGGTGGGTGCCGGGGCGAAGCCAGCGGCTCAGCGTCGGTCCCTCCGCCGCGACGGTCACCCGCGCGTAACGGAACTTCCCCCGCAGCCGGGCGGTGGCGCGTTCGACGGCGCCGCCGGGGATCGGCTGGGCGAAGGTCAGTCCACCTGTGATCGGCAGTTCCGGGCCCTTCGGCGCGGCCGAGGTGGCCACGCTCCATCGGGCGCCGGTCGCGGAGAAATCGCCGAGGACGTCGCCGTCGAACTTCGCGAGCACCTTCGGCAGCTTCCAGTGTTCGCGACCACCGTGTACCGACGGCTCGGAGTCGACGGCGATGAACGGCACCGCCATCGCCGGGATCAGGTCGCGGCGCAGCACCGGGCTGGCCAGCACCTCGCGGTACGGCCCGACCGGCGAGTCGAGGTAGTCGACCATCATCGCGAGGGTGATGGGCAGGGTCGCGCCGGTCGGCCCGTACTGGGAGGCGTCCGGGGTGCTGCGATGCCACCACAGGGCGGCCCGCACGGAGGCCGGCCATGGCGGTGGCGGCGAGACCGGATAGTCGGTGCGTTCGTCCTCGCTCTCAGGCACTGTCCAGAGCACGGGCGCTCTCCTTCCGAACGGGGGTGATGGGCAGTCGCAGCGCCGCCGGGGCCTCGACGGGCACGACCGGACGCACGGGCTGCACGGGCTGCACGGGTTCGTAGGCCGACCCGAGCGGAGGCCGGTTGTCCTTCTCCCCCTTGTTCGGCCACAGCGCCAGCGCACGTTCGGCCTGCGCGGTGATCGTGAGGGACGGGTTCACGCCGAGGTTGGCGCTCACCGCGGAGCCGTCGACGACGTGCAGACCCTTGTGCCCATAGACACGCAGGTACGGGTCGACGGTGCCGGTACGCGGCGAATCGCCGATCGCGCACCCGCCGAGGAAGTGCGCGGTCATCGGGATGTCGAACAGGTCGGCGATCGAACCACCGGCGTCGCCGTCGATCTTGTCGGCGACGCGGCGGACCGCTTCGTGGCCCACCGGAATCCACTCGGGCGGCGGAGTGCCCGGCCCCTGCTTGCTGGTCAGGCCCCGGCCGATCGGCGTGCGCCGGGTCGCGAGCTCGAGAGAGTTGTCGTCGGTCTGCATCACGAGAGCGATGACCGTGCGCTCGGACCAGTTCCGGACCGACAGCGAGCGGAGGAAGGCGGCGGGATTCTTCGCGGCGACACCGAAGAACTTCAGCAGTCGCGGCATCCGCGTGCCACCGTCGACGAGCAGCGCCTGGAGCAGGCCGATCAGGTTGCTGCCCTTGCCGTACCGCACCGGTTCGATGTGGGTGTGGTCGTCCGGGTGGAAGGACGACGTGATGGCCACGCCCTTCGTGTAGTCGACGACGCGATCCTGCGCGGTCGCGGCGAGCACCGCCTCGGAGTTGGTGCGCACCACGGTGCCGAGGGCCGGAGACAGGTTCGGCAGGTCGCCGGTCTCGCGGCTCGCGAGCAGCAGGCGCGCCGTACCGTAGGTACCGGCCGCGATCACCACCTGGTCGGCGGTGAAGACCTTGCGGCGCTTCCTGATGCCGTTCGTGCTGCGGGTGTGGACCTCATACCCACCACCGGTACGGGGCACCACACGGGTCACCGTCGTGAGGGCGTGGATGTGCGCGCCGGCCTTCTCCGCGAGGTAGAGGTAGTTCTTGACGAGCGTGTTCTTCGCTCCCACACGGCAACCCGTCATGCAGCTGCCGCACTCCGTGCAGCCGGTGCGGTCGGGGCCGGCTCCACCGAAGAACGGGTCGGGCACCGTCCTGCCGGGCTCGTCGAAGAACACACCGACCGGGCTGGTCGTGTAGGTGTGGCCGACACCCATCTCGTCGGCGACCTGGCGCATCACCTCGTCCGCGGGCGTGATGCTGGGATTGGGGCGGACGCCGAGCATCCGTGCCGCCTGGTCGTAGTACGGCGTCAGTTCCGCTTCCCAATCGGTGATGTGACCCCACTGCGGGTCGCGGAAGAAGGGCGTCGGCGGCTTGTACAGGGTGTTGGCGTAGTTCAGCGACCCGCCGCCCACACCGGCTCCCGCCATGACGAGCACGTTGGGCAGCAGGTGCATGCGCTGCACCCCGTAGCATCCCACCTGCGGCGCCCACAGGTACTTGCGCAGCCGCCAGCTCGTCTCGGGCAGCTCGTCGTCCTCGAAACGCCGTCCGGCCTCGAGAACTCCTATCTTGTATCCCTTCTCGGTGGCGCGCAGTGCTGCGACGCTGCCGCCGAATCCGGATCCGATGACGAGGACGTCGTAATGGGTCATGCGCCCGCTCCTGCCGTCGCTCTGCTTCATGCGCCCGCCCCTGCCGTCGCTCGGTGTTCCGTGTAGCTCTCCGGGTCGAACTGCTTGGTCCGCGCCCGGTACTGCCACGTGAAGGTCGGCCACATCACGGAATTGCGGCCCTTCTCGTCGATGTACCAGCTGCTGCAGCCACCCTGGTTCCAGACCGTGTTGTTCAGCGCCGGGTCGAGATCGGCGGTGTAGCGGCGCACCGCGTCGTCGCGCACCTCCACGGCCGAGATGCCGTGACGCTCCATCGTGCGCAGCGCGTCGGAGATGTAGTTGGCCTGGGATTCGAGCATGTACACGATCGAGCTGTGGCCGAGATTGGTGTTGGGGCCGTACATGAGGAACAGATTGGGGAAGCCGGGCACGGTGATGCCGAGATAGGCCGAGGGGCTGCCGTCCCAGGTCTCGGCGAGGGTGCGGCCGTCGCCACCGCGGATATGGTGCGCGACCGGCGGTTCCGTCGGCGTGAAACCGGTACCGAAGATGATGGTGTCGACCGGGTACTCGGTGCCCTTGTCGTCGACGACACCGTTCTCGGTGACCGCTGCCAGACCGGAGGACACCACGTCCACCTTCGGGCGGGTGATGGCCGGGAACCAGTCGTTGGACAACAGGATCCGCTTGCAGGTGATCGCGAAATCGGGGGTCAGGCGCTTGCGCAGCTCAGGATCGCGCACGTTCTTGCGCAACACCTGGCGTGCCCGGACCTCGAACAGCGGCAGGAGGTACTTGCGGGCGAAGGGCTTCGTCATGCCGACGACGTAGATCTCCCTGTGCCCGTACACGAATCCGCGCATGAGCTTCTGAGCCAGGGAGAAGCGCCGGTAGAGCGTGCGGACCGACCGCGCGATGACGTGGTCGTGCTTGGGCATCACCCAGGAGGCCGTGCGCTGGAACAGCGTGAGATGTTCGACGCGGTCGACGATCGCCGGCACGAACTGGATGGCCGACGCGCCGGTACCGATGACGGCGACACGCTCACCCGTGAGGTCGTGGTCGTGATCCCACTCGGCCGAATGGAACTTTTTGCCGCGGAACAACTCCAGGCCGGAAACCTTCGGATAGGTGGGTGTGGAGAGGGCGCCGGTCGCGGCGACGAGCACGTCGGCCGTCAGGTCGCCACGGGAGGTGGAGATCCGCCACACGGCACGCTCGGCGTCCCACTGCGCCGCGCGCAGTTCGCACCCGAACATCGTCCGGTCGGTCACGCCCTGCTCACGTGCAACACGGCGGAGGTACGCGTAGATCTCCTCCTGGGTGCCGTACGCTCGCGACCAGTCGGGTTCGGGCGCGAAGGAGAACGAGTACAGCGCGCTCGGAACATCGCATGCGGCACCGGGATAGGTGTTCACGCGCCAGGTTCCGCCGACGTCGTCACCGCGCTCGAGGACGAGGACGTCGGCGTCGGGGTTCTCGCGCAACAGCGTTGCGGTCATACCGATGCCACCGAAGCCCGCGCCGACGACGAGTGTGTGCACGTGATCGGGAAGCAGTGCGAGACTCATTTCATCACCAGCGCCTTCCAGACCGGGAGCAGGCGCTCCCGGAATTCTCGATCGGATTCGGGGGTACGCATCAGGGCCGAGACGGCGAAGCCCCGGGCGATTTCGATGCTGAGGTCGATGTGGTCGGGCGAGACCCGGTCGCCCATGATCTCCAGGCAACCCGCGCGGAGCGCGTCCGACACCTTGCGTTCGAGCGGGATCATCGCCTCGTGCAGGGACGGATCGGTCCGCGCCGCGACCCACAGTTCGAGCGCTGCGGCGAAGAGCGGGCCGGAGAAGGCATCCATGAGCGTTTCGAAGCCGTGCTCCGGATCGGGTCGTGTCTCGAGGATCTCCTGCAGCCGCCTGTCGACGAGGTGCCCGACCGCCGCGACGACAAGGCTCTCCTTCGTCGGGAAGTGGTGGAGCTGGGCGCCTCGCGAGACTCCGGCACGTTTGGCGATGCCCTGCGTGCTGGTTCCCGAATAGCCATGCTCGACGAGCGAGTCGACCGCGGCGTCGAGCAGCTTGGCTCGCGTCGCGGCTGTGCGTTGCGCCTGGGTGCGACCACCGTTCGGCGCAGTGTCCTGGATCACGCATCGCAGCGTAACGGGAAAACAACAAACAGTCCAGACTGCTTGTAAATATTTCTCGGGTATACCGAATCAGGCCCGAAACGCGACGGAGCGGGTGGACCCGAAGAGGTCCACCCGCTCCGTCGAGAAGGCCGGAAGGTCGCCTAGACGAGCAGCTCAGCGATCTGGATGGTGTTGAGAGCAGCACCCTTGCGCAGATTGTCGCCCGAGACGAAGAGCGCGAGACCGCGGCCCTCAGGAGCACCCGGATCCTGACGGATGCGGCCCACGAGCGAGACGTCGTCGCCCGCTGCGGCGAGCGGGGTCGGCACGTCGACGAGACGGACGCCCGGAGCGTTCGCGAGCAGCTCCTGCGCACGCTCGACCGACAGCGGCCGCTCGAACTCGGCGTTGATCGACAGCGAGTGGCCGGTCACGACGGGAACGCGCACGCACGTGCCCGACACGAGCAGGTCCGGCAGGCCGAGGATCTTGCGCGACTCGTTGCGCAGCTTCTGGTCCTCGTCGGTCTCACCCGTTCCGTCGTCGACGATCGAGCCGGCGAGCGGCACGACGTTGAACGCGATGGGCGCGACGTACTTGTTCGGGGCCGGGAAGTCGACGGCGTCGCCCGCGTGGACGAGCTTGTCGGCCTCGTCGGCGACGGCACGCACCTGGCCGACGAGTTCCTCGACGCCCGCCAGTCCGCTACCGGAGACCGCCTGGTAGCTCGACACGATCAGGCGCTGGAGTCCGGCCTCGTCGTGCAGTGCCTTGAGCACCGGCATCGCGGCCATCGTGGTGCAGTTCGGGTTGGCGATGATGCCCTTCGGTGGGTTCTTCACCTGCTCCGGGTTGACCTCGCTGACGACGAGCGGAACCTCGGGGTCCTTGCGCCATGCCGACGAGTTGTCGACGACGATCGCACCGGCGGCCGCGAAGCGCGGAGCCTGTTCCTTGGAGAGGGTGCCACCGGCCGAGAACAGCGCGATGTCGATGCCCTTCAGATCCTCGTCGGAGGTCGCCGCGACGTCCTCGACCACGATCTCCTCACCGCGGAACGGTAGCTTCTTGCCGGCCGAGCGGGCCGACGCGAAGAACCGAACCGTGTCGGCCGGGAAGTTGCGCTCCTCGAGCAGGGTGCGCATGACGATACCGACCTGCCCCGTGGCGCCTACGACCGCAATGGTCTTGCCCGTCGCTTCGCTCGCCTGATTGGTGGTCACGATTACCGCCCCGTTCCTGCGTGCACGACGGCCTCTTCGTCGCCGCCGAGCTCGAATGCCGCGTGCAGAGCGCGCACGGCGTCGTCGAGTTCGTTGTCATCCACGAGCACGGAGATGCGGATCTCCGACGTCGAGATCAGGTCGATGTTGATGCCGGCGTCGGCGAGGGCCTCGCAGAACTTGGCCGTGACGCCGGGGTGGCTCTTCATGCCGGCACCGACGAGGGAGACCTTGCCGATGTGGTCGTCGAAGAGGACCTGAGTGAAGCCGATGTCGCCCTGCTGCTTGGTGAGGAGTTCGACCGCGCGCGGGCCGTCGCTCTTCGGGCAGGTGAAGGTGATGTCGGTCTTGCCGGTCTCGACCTTCGAGATGTTCTGCAGCACCATGTCGATGTTGATCTCGGCGTCGGCGACGGCGCGGAACACCTTGGCGGCGTAACCGGGGGTGTCGGGGATACCGACGACGGTGATCTTCGCTTCGCTGCGATCGTGCGCAACGCCGGTGATCAGGGCCTCTTCCACAGGGATGTCCTCCATCGATCCGGACACGATGGTGCCGGGCTTGGTGGTGTACGACGAACGAACGTGCACGGGCACGTTGTAGCGGCGGGCGTACTCCACGCACCGCAGCATGAGAACCTTCGCGCCGCACGCGGCGAGCTCGAGCATCTCCTCGAAGGAGACCTTCTCGAGGCGCTGCGCGTCCTTGACGATGCGCGGGTCCGCGGAGAACACGCCGTCGACGTCGGTGTAGATCTCGCAGACGTCCGCGTCGAGCGCGGCGGCGAGTGCGACGGCGGTCGTGTCCGAACCGCCACGACCGAGAGTCGTGATGTCCTTGCTGTCCTGGCTCACACCCTGGAAGCCGGCGACCAGCACGATGCTGCCCTCGTCGAGGGCGGTGCGCACGCGGCCGGGGGTGACGTCGATGATCTTCGCCTTGCCGTGGCTGCCCGTGGTGATCACGCCGGCCTGGGAACCGGTGAACGACCGGGCCTCGGCGCCGAGCGAGTGGATCGCCATCGCGACGAGGGAGTTGGAGATGCGCTCACCGGAGGTGAGGAGCATGTCCATCTCGCGGGCCGGCGGGGCCGGGCACACCTGCTGTGCGAGATCGAGGAGTTCGTCGGTCGTGTCTCCCATGGCCGAGACGACGACCACGACGTCGTTGCCCGCCTTCTTGGTCTCGACGATCCTTTCAGCGACGCGCCGGATCCGCTCGGCCGTCGCGACCGAGGATCCTCCGTACTTCTGGACGACGAGTGCCACGCTGGCCAACCTCCGGGTCTCGGGAACAAGTCCAGTGGCCCAGCTTACCGACCGCGGCTTCCATCGACCCGGGGCGTCTCAGGAAAGTGTCGTGCGCAACAGCATGACGTTGTAGTCGCCCCACCGCGAGGCGGTGAAGTAGAGGTCCGTATCCGTGGACCACGGGTGGATGAACGGAGCGTAGAGACCACCGATCTCACGGTGGGTGACCAGCACGCGAGCCTCGCTCCACGGCCCCTCGGGTCTCGCGGACGTCCTCATCTCGATCGTGCCGTTCGCCTCGTTGCCGTAGAGCATGACGAACTCGTCGCCCAGGAACTGCACCGACATCTCCCCGACTGCGGGCGGCACGACCGGGGTGGCCGCGGCGGCGTCGCCGGACACCCAGTCGTCGCCGCTCCAGTACTCGTAGGCGGCCAGGTCCAGCAGAGCGGTCTCGGGGACGCGCGAGACGAAGGCCGCGCCGAACCGGCCCTGCGGTGTGCCGAAGTCGTAGACGTATCCCTCGTGGCGGACGTAGGCGTGCTGCTGGAAGTTCTCGTTCCCGGTGGACAGCTGCTGCACCGTGGGTACGTCGAGGGGCAGGTTGATCCGCGCCGTCGCCGGGTCGAGCTGCCAGGTCTCCCCGTTGTCGGTCGAGGTCGCGATCATCGACGCGTTGGTCCACCACTCGCCGTGGTCGCCCCACGACCGCACCGACATGAAGTTGACGTACTGGATGCCGTCGACGGCGATGCCGGCCGTGGGGATCACGGTGATCTCGACGCCGTCGAGTGCGAGGCTGCCCACGAGTTCGCGGGAGATGTCGGGCGCGGAGGGCAGGACGGGCGAACCCGCACGCGGGTCGCCGGGCACCGGATCGGGCACGTCGATGCCGTCGGAGAGGTCGGCGTCGGTGGTGCGCATGAGGACGTTGTGGCGCCACTGCTGGTCGGGCAGCGAGCAGTCGCCGAAGGTGTCGCCGAAGGCCATGAGGACCTGACGGTCCTCGCCCTGCGCACCGTTGTCCCACATGATGCCGAGGTCGGTTCCCGAGATGGAGAACCTGTCGTAGGTCCTGTTGGGGCTGCGCGGGCCGGTCACCCAGGCGACGGTGCTGGTGGGGCCCGGGCCGAGTGCCGGTAGCGGTCCCTGCGGGCCTTCGGGTGCGAGTCCTCCACTCCCCGATCCGCTGCTTCCGAGCCGCGGTCCTGATGATCCCGTGCCGAAGGATCCGGAGCCCGAACCCGAGCCGGGGAGTCCCGAGTCGCAGGGTTCGCCGTGCGCGGCGGGGGCGGAGACCGCCATGAGTCCGAGTGCGAGCAGTGCACTGCACGATCCGGCAATCGCCGTGCGCAACGATCCCATCGATACGCCCTTCACCCATCGTGTTACCGGAGATACCGGTGTTACTGATGTTGCGGGAGTTACGTTCGGTAACGCTAGGGGCGCAAGTACCGCTCTGTCAGGCGCGTTCGTATCGATCGGGTCACGACATCACCGCTGCCCGGTCACACGGAACGCATGCGTGTGGGAGGTGCCACTTGGTCGAGGTGGGGTATGGCGCGATACACTGCAGGGCATGCAGCGCGTGCTTCTCCTCGGCCGCCGCGGCGGGATCTGACCAGACCGGCTTCCCGTCGCGGGGTTTCGACGCGCCGGTCGATATTCGATCTGGGCCCACAGGTCCCCTTTTCTCTTTGGAGTTACGTCATGTCACCCGCCGACGCTTTCACCTCCGGCTCGCGCACCATCACCCCGCCGAGCAAGCCGGCCCCGGCCGACCAGCCGTCGTGGAACAAGCAGAAGAACTCGTCGATGCCGACCTACCGGTACCGGCCGTTCGCCGAGGAAGTCGAGTCGATCTCGCTGCCCGACCGCACCTGGCCCGACAAGATCATCGATCGCGCCCCGGCGTGGTGCGCCGTGGACCTGCGCGACGGCAACCAGGCGCTGATCGACCCGATGAGCCCCGCCCGTAAGCGGCGCATGTTCGATCTGCTCGTACGCATGGGTTACAAGGAGATCGAGGTCGGTTTCCCGTCCGCGAGCCAGACCGATTTCGATTTCGTCCGCGAGATCATCGAGGACGGCGCGATTCCCGACGATGTCACCATCCAGGTGCTGACGCAGTCCCGCCCCGAACTGATCAAGCGCACCTTCGAGGCGTGCGCCGGGGCGCAGAACGTGATCGTGCACTTCTACAACTCGACGTCGATCCTGCAGCGTCGCGTGGTGTTCCGCGCCGACAAGGAGACCGTCGAGAAGATCGCGACCGACGCCGCCGAGCTGGTGCTCGAAGAGGCGAAGAACCACCCCGACACCAACTGGCGCTGGGAGTACTCCCCCGAGTCGTACACCGGAACCGAGCTGTCGTACGCCAAGGATGTCTGCGACGCGGTCGTCGAGACCTTGGGCGCGACCCCCGAGAACCCGGTGATCATCAACCTGCCGGCCACGGTCGAGATGGCCACCCCCAACGTCTACGCCGACTCGATCGAGTGGATGCACCGCAATCTGGCGAAGCGCGACTCGATCATCCTGTCGCTGCACCCGCACAACGACCGCGGCACGGGCGTCGCCGCTGCCGAGCTGGGCTACCAGGCCGGTGCCGACCGCATCGAGGGCTGCCTGTTCGGCAACGGTGAGCGCACCGGCAACGTCTGCCTGGTGACCCTGGGCATGAATATGTTCAGCCGTGGCGTCGACCCGCAGATCGACTTCTCGAACATCGACGAGATCCGCCGCACGGTCGAGTACTGCAACCAGCTGCCCGTCCACGAGCGCCATCCTTACGGTGGCGACCTGGTCTACACCGCCTTCTCCGGCAGCCACCAGGACGCGATCAACAAGGGCATCGACGCGATGAAGGTCGACGCGGAGGCCGCCGGTGTCGACGTCGACGACCACACCTGGGCCGTGCCCTACCTGCCGATCGACCCGAAGGACGTCGGCCGCACCTACGAGGCCGTGATCCGCGTGAACTCGCAGTCCGGCAAGGGCGGCATCGCGTACATCATGAAGCACGACCACGGCCTGAACCTGCCGCGTCGCCTGCAGATCGAGTTCTCGCAGGCCGTGCAGAAGGTCACCGACGGTGAGGGTGGCGAGGTCAGCCCCAAGGAGATGTGGGACATCTTCCACGAGGAGTACCTGGCCCCGGTCTCGCCGCTCGAGCGTATCCGGCAGAAGGTCACCGCGGCCGAGACCGACGACGGTGAGGACAGCATCGCCGCCGTGCTGAAGGTCGACGGCGTGGAGAAGGAGATCTCCGGCAGCGGCAACGGCCCGCTGGCGGCCTTCGTCGACGCCCTCGAGTCGCTGGGTTACCAGGTGGCCGTTCGCGGTTACGCCGAGCACGCCATGTCCGCCGGCGACGACGCCAACGCCGCGGCCTACGTCGAGGCCGACGTCACGCGTCCAGACGGCACGACCGTCCTGGTGTGGGGCGTGGGCATCGCCCCGTCGATCACCACGGCGTCGCTGCGCGCGATGGTCTCCGCGGTGAACCGCTCGCACCGCTGATCCGTCTCCGAACCGGATGCGGTGGGCCCATCAGGGTCCACCGCATTCGTCGTTTTCGGGGATTTTCACCCCGACAATTCATCTCGCAAATACCGTTTCGGGCAATTACCGCACTCTCCGGAAAGATACAGTTCCGAATGTTCGACGAGAACGAACCCGTTCACGGGTGATATCCGTCGGCTTCCGCAATTCTCGTCCCGCAGAGTCGTTCTGCTCGAACCCGGAGTGTGCGTATGGAGTTCATGGACATCATCTGGTACATCGTCGTCTGCTTCGCATTCATTGCGTACCTCATCATGCTGTGGATGATCATCGGGGATCTGTTCCGCAACCGCGAACAGTCCGGCTGGGTCAAGGCGATCTGGATCGTCTTCCTGTTCGTCTTCCCGTGGCTCACGGGCCTGATCTATCTGATCGTCCACGGCACCGGAATGGCCGAGCGGTCCGCGAAGGAGGCCGCGCAGTACAAGGCCGTGCAGGACGACTACATCCGCTCGGTCGCCGGCAAGTCGCCCGCCGAGCACATCGCCGACGCGAAGAAGCTGCTCGACGAGGGTGTCATCGACCAGGCCGAGTTCGACGCACTGAAGGCCAAGGCACTCGCCTGATCCCGCGCGATGACCCGTTCGTTCACATCGACAGCTTCCGTGCCGCCGCGGTCCGGAAGCTGTCGAGCACGGCACCCACGGCGGGCCGGCGCGCCGCTCCCGGGCGGGTGACGAGCTCGTAGATCCGCGCCGCACGCACACCGGCCAGCGGCAGACGCACCAATGCCGGATGCAGAACCGAGTACCGCGGCAGCAGGGCCACCCCGTGCCCCGCCGCGACGAGTTCCTCGATGACACGGAAGTCGTTGATGCGGTGCACAACCCGCGCTCGGATGCCCGTCACCGCCGCGACGGAGAGCAACACGTCGTCGACGGGGAATCCACCCCGCACGCTGATCCAGCCCTCCCCCACCAGTTCGTCGACCTGCACGCGGTCCTGCGCCGCGAGCCGGTGCCCGGGAGGGAGGACGACATCGATCGGTTCGCGCATGAGCGTCTCGACGTGGACACGTGGGCCGGACAGCGGAGCCGAACGCTCGTCGCGGTGGGTGAGCACCACGTCGTAGTCGGCGAGCAGGGCGGGTGCGGCCGAGGCCGGGACGTCCTCGTCGCTCACGTCCAACTCGACGCCGATCGCCCCGGCCGCCTCGAGCACGGCCGGCAGCAGGAGCGCCGCTCCGGAGGGGAACGACGCCACGCGCACCCGTCCGCGGGGCGACCGCGCATAGGCGGTCATCTCGTCGGCGGCCCGGTCGAGGGCGCCGAGCACCTCGTCGGCGCGCACCACGAGCGCACGACCCGCATCGGTGAACCGCAGGCGTCGGCCGTCGGGTTCGAGCAGGGGCACTCCCGCCTCCCGGGCGAGCACCTTGAGCTGCTGTGAGACGGCCGACGGTGTCATCGACAACGCTGCGGCGGTCGCGGCCACGGTTCCGCGGTCGGCGAGTTCGCGCAGTATCCGCAATCGCACGACATCCATGTAGTAAAACTACACACTTTCTTCAGGAACATTCGCTTGTCCTGATTGTTTCCTGCGCAAAGAATTGACGGCATGTCGTTCCGGGACCGTGTGCTCGCGTTCACCGTCGTGGTGCTCTGGGGATGCAACTTCCTCGCGATCAGACTGGGCCTCGACCACTTCCCGCCGTTCTTCTTCGCCGGACTGCGCTTCGCGATCATCGCCGTCCCGGTCCTGCTGTTCGTCCCGCGACCCGCCGTTCCCCTGCGCTGGCTCCTGCTCTACGGCGCCGGGTTCGGCTTCGCCCAGTTCGCCTTCCTGTTCTGGGCGATGGAGGCCGGTCTACCCACGGGCCTCGCGTCGCTCGTACTGCAGTCGTCCGCGCCCTTCACGGTCCTGCTCGCCGTATTGTTCCTGCGCGAACGGCTCGACGGCGTCCGCCTCGCCGGTCTCGTCGTCGCCGTGTCCGGCATGGTGATCGTCGCCGTAGGGCAGGGCGCCGCGGACGCGAGCCTGCTCCCCATGACCCTCGCCGTGCTCGCCGGTCTGTCGTGGGCGGTCGGCAACATCGCGACCCGCAAGGCGGGCGCTGCCGACCCCATGCGCCTGATGCTGTGGATGTGCGTCGTGCCCGTGCTCCCCTTCTTCGGAATCTCCTGGTTCGTCGAGGGCCCGCAGGCCTGGTCCACCCTCGATACCGTCGTCACCACCCTGGACGGGGGCCTGGCGCTGGCCGGACTCATCTACGTCGTCCTGGCGGGCACGATCGCCGGCACCGGCATCTACGCCTCGCTGCTGTCGCGCTATCCCGCCGGGGCCGTCGCGCCGCTCTCCCTCATGGTGCCGGTCGTCGGGTTCACCGTCGCGTGGATCACGCTCGGCGAGCGACCGGCACCGTCCTCCCTGATCGGCGGTGTGATCGTCATCGTCGGAGCCCTCGCCGCCCAGGGCGGACACCGCAGTGTGACGAGCAGGACGCTCCTCCGGCGACACAACGCTCCCGCGCCTGTGGAACACTCGCCGACGTGGGAACCAGCACAGGAATCACCGCACGTGGACGGCTCGCATTGCGCGCAGCCCGAGCCGCCGCGTGGGCGTCCCAGAAGGCCGGACGCGGTAAGGGCTCGATGATCGGAGGGCTCGTCGCCCTGAAGATCGACCCGGCACTGATGAAGCAGCTCGGCCACGGCCGGCAGACCGTGCTCGTCACCGGGACGAACGGCAAGTCCACAACGACCCGTATGACGGCCGCCGCGCTCGAGACGATCGATTCGGTCGTCACCCAGGCGGACGGCGCGAACATGGACGCCGGGATCGTCGCCGCGCTCGCCACCGATCTCCGGGCGCCGCTCGCCGCGATCGAGGTCGACGAACTCCACACCCCGCACGTCGCCGACGCCCTCGAGCCCCGCGCGATCGTGCTGCTCAACCTCACCCGCGACCAGCTCGACCGGGTCGGCGAGATCAACATGATCGAGCGGAAGCTGCGTGAGGGCCTGAAGCGGCATCCCGACGCCGTGATCGTCGCGAACTGCGACGACGTGCTCGTCACGTCCGCCGCCTACGACAACCCGAACGTCGTGTGGGTCGCCGCCGGCGCCGGCTGGGCCAACGACTCGGTGAGCTGCCCGCGCACGGGCGAGCCGATCGCTCGCGAAGGCGACCACTGGTACAGCACCGGCTCCGACTTCGCCCGGCCGACACCGGACTGGTGGGTCGACGACGAGAACCTGTACGGACCGGACGGCCTCGTCCTCCCGCTGAAGCTGACCCTCCCCGGTCGCGCCAACCGGGGCAACGCCGCCCAGGCGGTCGCGGCCGCCGTCGCCCTCGGTGCCGATCCGGCGAAGGCCGTCGCTGCCGCCTCGGTCGTCGAAGAGGTCGCCGGTCGCTACAAGACGGTGCAGGTCGGACCGCATTCGGTGCACATGCTGCTCGCTAAGAACCCCGCCGGCTGGCAGGAGGCCCTGTCGATGATCGACCCGACCGTCGACGGCCTGGTGATCGCCGTCAACGGTCAGGTGCCCGACGGTGAGGACCTGTCGTGGCTGTGGGACGTCCGCTTCGAACACTTCGAAGGCGTGCAGGTGGTGGCAGCCGGAGAACGCGGCACCGATCTCGCCGTCCGCCTGACCTACGCGGGTGTCGAGCACACGCTGGTGCCGGATCCGCTGAAGGCCATCGCCTCGTGCCCTCCCGGCCGCGTGGAGGTGCTCGCCAACTACACCGCGTTCCGCGATCTCAACACCGCCATCGCCAGGAGAGCTGCCCATGTCTGAGTCGACCGTCTGCATCGGACTCGTCCTGCCCGACGTGATGGGCACCTACGGCGACGGAGGCAACGCCCTGGTGCTGCGCCAGCGCCTGCGGATGCGCGGTCACGACGCCGAGATCGTCGAGATCGGACTGAACGATCCCGTCCCCGAGTCCCTCGATCTCTACACCCTCGGTGGTGCCGAGGACGCCGCGCAGCGACTGGCCACGCGGCACCTGCAGCGCTATCCGGGTCTGCAGCGCGCCGCCGAGCGCGGAGCGCCCGTGCTGGCCATCTGTGCCGCGATCCAGGTGCTCGGCCACTGGTACGAGACGTCCTCGGGCGAACGCGTCGACGGTGTCGGCATCCTCGACGCGACCACCTCACCGCAGCAGACCCGCGCGATCGGCGAGATCGTCATCCGCCCCACCCTCTCCGGCCTCACCCAGCCGCTGACGGGATTCGAGAACCACCGCGGTGGAACGACTCTCGGGTCCGATGCCACCGGACTCGGCCGCGTCGACCGCGGTGTCGGCAACGGCGTGGGCGACGGACTCGAAGGTGCCGTGCAGGGTTCGGTGATCGGCACCTATCTGCACGGTCCCGTGCTCGCCCGCAATCCCGAGCTCGCCGATCATCTCCTGATGCGCGCTCTGGGAGTCGACTCGCTGCCGCCGCTGGATCTGCCCGAGGTCGATCTGCTGCGGCAGGAACGGTTGCGCGCCTGAGTGATCAACCGTGCGCGGCGATGTGTTCGAGGACCAGCCGCGCGAGCTTCTCCGGCTCCTCGTCGGGAATCCAGTGGCTCGTACCGACGAGCGTTTCCCGTCGGTACGGCCCACTGACGTAGTGGGCCGTCGCGTCGACCCCGGCGGATCCGATCGCCCGCTGGTGAAGAACGAGCGCATGAACGCCGTCGGATGCGGAACGGACACCGCCGTCACGGTGCGGACGAGATCGGGACGATGCGCCGCGAGCACCCACGCGACGGCGGCTCCCCAGTCGTGGCCGACAACGTGCGCGCGACCACCGGGTACCGACTCGATGAGCGCCGCGACGTCGCCGACGAGCAGGTCGAGGCCGTAGTCACGGCGGCGGGGTGGTGGGGCGCCGGGCGAGTAGCCGCGCTGATCCGGGGCGAAGGTGCGAACCCCGCGGCGTGCAAGTGGGGCGCGACCGCCTCCCAGACGCCCTGTGCAACCCCTGCTGCAGTCGCGGCGATCGGCCCCGAAACCTCCCCTGAACAGGGGTTCGGCCCGGTGATTCGCTTTACGCGTTCTCCGGGCCGGATCTCTGCTTCACGAGCTTCTCTCTGTCGTCCGCGGACGTCTCATAAGCTCGATTCGCACCTTCGATGTTAGCTACATCACAGTGCGAACGCAAGCCCTTTTCACGACGCCGGCCGGACCGGGGCGAGGGGGAATCCCAGAGTCGCCCAGTCGTGCAGTCCCCCGCGGTAATAGGCGAGCGCGGACGAGGGATATCCGGCATCGATCAGCTTCCGGATCGCATCGGGCGACTGAGGGCACTGGGGACCGTTGCAGAAGACGATCGTCGTCCGGGCGGGGTCGAGCTCACCCCTCCTCTCGACGATATCCTCGTGCGGGATGTTCACGGCACCGGGGAGGCTCACTCCGCTCCGGGAATCGGGCACCCGCGTGTCCACCAGCGCAGCGCCCCGGTCGAGCAGTTCGATCACCTCGAGTTCACCGACGGTCGCCACGCCCGCCGCCACCTGCATCGGCTGCACCTCGCCCCAGGTCGTCTCCACCACCGTGCGGTCGGCTTCACCCTCCAGCGGGCGGGGAACGTTCTGGGGATCGCCGTCGCGCGTACGATCGGCACGCCTGATCTGCTGCTCGTTCGTCACGAGCCGGACTCTACGGGAGAGCAGTCGCGCTTCGCGAGATTGCCGGAATCCCACTCCCGCTGGGCGAGCATCGCCGTACCCATCCATCGTCGCAGGTAGCGGCGCAGATCGTCGTCGGAGCGTGGCGGGGTTCCCGGCGAGACGAAGAACGACTGCATCGTGCGCAGCACGTACTCGACCAACTCCGCGAGGGAGTCGTCGTCGTAGCCGTGTTCCTCCCAGTCGACGTCGAACCGCTTGATCATCGCCATGCCGAACATCCACGCCTCCTCCGAGGCGATCGCTTCGGGATGCGGGTTCGAATAGGTGCTCGACAGCAGGATGCCGAGATGCGGGGTGCGACGCACCTCCGCGAGCGTGTAGACCACACCTTCGGTCATGGCCTCGACCGGATCGTCGAGTCCCGCGACCTGCCGGGTGAGTCGTTCCAGGAATCCTTCGACCGAGGCGATGGCGGCCGCACGCATGAGGGCGTCCGCGCTGGGGAAGTAGCGGTAGACCGTCTGGCGGATCACCCCGAGGGACTGGGCCACATCGGCGATGTTGATCTCCGCGCCGGTCCGGTCGATCAGGTCGACGGCAGCGGCAACGATCCGCTGCGACGCCTCTTCGTCGTCGGCGGGAGGACTCCCACCCCACCCACGTCTACGTGCCACTTCGCGCTTCCTCGAGCCGTCGCCTGGAGAAGGCCCGACGGTAACACAGCCGACCTCGGTGGATGTGGTGCGAAACGGGCTCCCGCGGGCGAATGGGACACCTATCATACACATGACGCATTTCGTGTATGGTCACGCCGATCGGGGCCTCCCGGCTCGTTAGAGGTCCTCCCGACCGTGTCCCGAAACAGGTCCCCAGCCAGCCCGGCGTCGACGAGACGAGGTACCGCCCCATGACGAACCTGCAGGTCCGCAAGATGCGTTTCGCATTCGCGGATTACGACGTGCCGTTCCTGTGGAACGAGGAGAACCCGGCCTTCTCGAGCATGGCCAACGCCGTCTCGTTCCTCGCGATCGGCTTCGAGAAGATGATCGTCAACATGATCCGCGAGATCACCCCGCGCATCACCGATCCCGAGGTCCTCGAAGAGGCCAACGCCTTCATGTACCAGGAGGGGCAGCACTCCACCGCCCACCGGCAGCACGTGAAGGGACTGATCAAGAGCTATCCGGAGTTGCAGGAGACGCTCGACGACGTCATCGGCGCCTTCGACAAGCTCACCGCCGAGACTTCCCCCGAATACCGCCTCGCGTACACCGCCGATCTCGAGGCGACCTTCACTCCCGTCTTCAAGCTCATGCTCGACAACGACGCGGCGCTCTTCCGCCCCGGCGACGACCGGGTCGCCTCGTTGTTCATCTGGCATTTCGTCGAGGAGGTCGAACACCGCAGTTCGGCGCTCATCATCTTCGACGCGGTGGTCGGCAGCGATCTGTACCGCATGCGGCAGGCCCCCTCGGTGTTCAAGCACGTGCTCGACGTCATCGCCATCGCGTGCGAGGGCTTCAACAAGCATGTGCCGCTGGAGGAACGGAAGATCGACACGATGTCGATGTTCGCGTCGCACCGCCGTAAGCAGAACCTGCGGCGCCGGTTGCCGTTCCTCCAGTACCAGGATCACGGCCCGATGCCGCGCGCCTTCGACGTCCTGCCGCTCGGCGAACAGCTCGTCGCGCTGGTGGGCATCATCCGCAGCCAGATGCCCAAGCACAATCCCGACCACGAGAAGCTGCCGGCCCTCGCCGACGTGTGGTTCCGTCGATTCGACGAAGGCTACGACGTCTCGCACTGGTACACGGCGGAAACCGTGGGCGGGAGGAACAACTGATGTCGGACCTGTGCTCGCCCACCTTCGAGGACCTCTCGACCCGCCTCGGATTCTCGTGCGACGAAGCCGGGGGGATCTTCGAACTGCGCAGTCCGTTCGAGCTGGAGAACTGGACGCTGCCCGTCCTCGAGCTGACCATCGTGCTCGGGGCGGTGCTGATGCTCGTGTACGCGATCGTCCGGTTGCGGCGCACCGGTGACGCCACGAACCTCGTCGTCTGGCTCGGCACCCTCGCGTTCCTGCTCATCATCGAACCGCTGCTGTACTTCCCCGACGCCTTCGGCGTGGAGGACTACCTCGACACGATGTTCGCGCACAACGTGTTCACCGTCGAGTTCCTGTGGGGACGCCTGCCGCTGTACATCATCGCGATCTACCCGATGATGGCGACGATCGCGTTCGACATCGTTCGGATGCTCGGGGTGTTCCGGCAGTACGGCACCGTCGTCGGCGCCGTCTGCGTGGGCTTCGTCCACCACGCCTTCTACGAGATCTTCGATCACCTCGGACCGCAGCTGCGGTGGTGGGAGTGGTCGCTCGACAACCCGATCAACCAGCCCTTCTTCGACTCCGTTCCGCTCCCGAGCGTCGTGGTCTTCGCTGCCCTGTGGCCGATGTCGCTCGCATTCTGCGCGCAGTTCTTCGTCGGCCGCCACATCGACGCCGGGCGCACCTTCAGCGGGCTCGAACTGACCTGGCGCACGATCACCGTCGGACTACTCGCGTCCGTGGGTGTGGTGATCCTGCCGGCACCGGCGACCGTGATCGGCATGGGCAGCACGACTGTGCGGGCCACGATCTACGCCGCCGAACTCGTGATCCTGTCGATCGTGGCGATCTACGTGCTCTCACGCCAGTGGTCCCGGCTGCGGAGCACACCCACGGATCGGCCCTATTCGAACGACCTCGTCCGCTGGTACGCCGTCGCCTATCTCGTCGTGATGGCCGTGCTGTGGATCGGTGCTCTGCCCGACTGGTTCTCCGCCGTCGACGGGGTCACCGAGGCAGGCGACCCGATCGGCAGCCTGTGGTACACCGTCGCATGCTTCGCGGTCGCAATCGCCTGTGTCGCTGCGACCTTCACCGTCCCGCGCAGGGCCGATACGAGCCCGGACGACACCGCGTCGAAGACGCTCACCGAGGCCTGACGAATTCGGTGGTGCCCGACGTTCCGCTACGACGGAAGCCGGCCCGCGCTACCGCGCGTCGGCTCCGTCGAGCAACCACCGGTCGTCGACCCTCTTCAACGTGATGACGAAGCGGGTCGCGTCGGTGCGTCCCTCCGGCACGACGACGAACGAGGACACGGACCGCAGTGGTCCGGTCCCCGTTCGTTCGTACGAGGAGTGAGCCGGGGATCAACCCTGGGCGACGGCGGGGAGACCGCCGCGGAGTTCACCCTTGACGACCTTGCCGCTCGCGTTGCGCGGCAGGGCGTCGACGATCACGACCTCCTTGGGGTGCTTGTACCGTGCGAGGTGCTCGTCCAGGTACGGCTGGAGCTCGTCGAGGGTGAGGTCGTCGTTGCCGGGCTTCAGCGCGACGACGGCGACGGGCACCTCGCCCCACTTCGCGTCGGGGCGACCGATGACCGCGGCCTCGAGCACCTTGGGGTGCCCGAACAGGACGTTCTCCACCTCGGCGCAGTAGATGTTCTCGCCACCCGAGATGATCATGTCCTTCTTGCGGTCGACGACGTAGACGAAGCCCTCCTCGTCGACGCGCACGAGGTCGCCGGAATGGAACCATCCGCCGTAGAATGCCTCGCTGGTAGCGGTGGGGTTGTTCCAGTACTCGCGCATCATGGTGGGACCGCGGTAGACGATCTCGCCGACCTCACCGGGAGCGACGTCGTTCATCTCGTCGTCGACCACACGCGCCTGGATTGTGGGGATGACCCGGCCCACGGAGCCGAGTTTGCGGATGGCGTCGTCGCCGTCGAGCACGCAGGTGATGGGCGACATCTCGGTCTGGCCGAAGACCGCCACGTTGAAGGCATCGGGGAAGGTCTCCGCCATGGCCCGCAGGATCGTGTCGGAGCTCGGCGCCGCACCCCAGGAGATGTTGCGCAGCTTCAACTTCCGCGGCTCGGCCTGCTGCGCGGCGCACATCGCCTGCCACTGCACCGGCACGAGAAACAGGCTGGTGACGTTCTCGGCCTCGAGCACGTCGAGCAGTTCCTCCGGGTCGAAGGCGCCGACCGGGTGGATGACGGTGGGCGTGCCGAGCATCAGGCTCGGCGCGATCGAGCCGAGGGCCGCGATGTGGAACATCGGCGACGCGCAGAAACCGATGCCCGATTCGTCGAACAGGCGGAAGGCCCGGATGCAGGTGAGCGACTGCGCTTCGAGATTGGAGTGGGTGAGCACGGCGCCCTTCGGCCGGCCCGTCGTGCCCGAGGTGTACATGATGAGCGCGGGCGTGTCGTTCGGGATCTCCACCGGCGGGTGGGGTTCGCCCTCTTCGGCGACGAGTGCCTCGTAGGAGAGCGAGTCTCCTTCCGGCTCGGCTCCGACCGTGATGGACAGTTCGATGCCCTCCGCCTGGCCACGCGCGGCAGCGGCGAGCGGGACGAGCGGCCCCTCCGCAACGATCGCCTTAGCGCCGGAATCGGCCACGAGGAAGGCGACCTCGGGTGCGGTGAGGCGGAAGTTCACCGGCACGGCGATGGCACCGAGGGCGTTGGCCGCGAGCACGATCTCGACGTACTCCGGACGGTTGAGCATGAGGATGATGACGCGGTCGCCGAAGCCGATGCCGCGACGCGAGAGTGCATCGGCGAGCTTCTCGACACGCGTGTTCAGCTGCGACCAGGTGATGGTCTCGCCGCGGAATCGGAAGGCCGTGCGATGGGGAATCATCAGGGCGTGGCGCGCCACCTGATTGTTCCAGTTGTTGCTACGGAAGCGGGTGGCGTCGGAGCCGACCGCTTCGGAAACGACAGAGGGGGGAACCATCGATGATCCTCTCGTGACGTGGCGGGAGTGCGGGCACGGCCTGTTCCGAGCCGTCGATGTGTGAGGCACATTACAGACCCGGAACGGTTTGGGCCAGAGCTTTTGTTAATGTAGATTCCACGAATGCGGACCGCCTCGCTCCAGGCGTCGTCGCCGAGCGAGAACGGGTGAAAGAGGCAGAAAACACTGTTCGAGCGTTGGTTTCACCGGACGGGAGCGGGTGTTCGACGAGCACGTCGGTTCCTGCTCCCGTCCGGAAAGTTCCTTGTCGATCCTCCTAGAACCATGCCGGAAAGGATCGTCCCGTCAGGCGAAGCGAGCGGGACGCTTGTCCAGCATCGCCATGGCACCCTCCGCGAAGTCGGCTGAGCCGAGGAGCTCGACCTGACCGTCCTTCTCCCACGCGAGCGCCGCGTCGAGCTCGCCGAGCGTCGAGGCGTTGAGGGCCCGCTTCGTCAGTTCCAGGGCACGTCGCGGACCGGATGCGGTCCGCGAGGCGACGGCGTCGACGTGCGCGGCGAGTTCGGCGTCGGGCAGGGTGCGGGCGACCAACCCGAACCGGTCGGCGTCCTGCGCGGACACCCGCTCGCCGAGCAGTGCCATCTCGGCGGCCCGGGCCCGCCCGATCGCGGCCGGAACCAGCAGGCTCGCGCCGCCGTCGGGCATCAGTCCGATGTTGACGAAGGCGAGCAGGAAGTACGCGCTCTCGGCCGCGTAGGTGAGATCGGCCGCGAGGGCGATCGAGACACCGACGCCCGCCGCGGGACCGTTGACCGCCGCGACGACGGGCACCGGGACGGATGCGATCGTCCGGACCAGTTCGTTGGCGGTGTCCATGACGACACCGGGGTCCTGCGGATCCGCCGCTCCCGCAGCCAGGTCCGCGCCCGTGCAGAACGCCGATCCCTCACCGGTGACGACGATCGTACGGACGCGTTCGTCGTCGCCGGCCGCCTTCACCGCGTCGCTCAGCGTCTTCATCGTGGTCAGGTCGATCGCGTTCATCCGGCGCGGACGCGTGATGGTCAGTCGCAGGATGCCGTCGGCGAGTTCGGACCGCAGGCTCTCGGTGGTGGTCGAGGTCATGCGCGCACCGCCCGATCTGCACCGGCGATGTCGTTCAGGCGACCCGTGATGATGGCCTCCGCCTCGGCGACCATGCGGTCGACCAGTTCTCCGACGGTGGGGATGTCGTGGATGAGCCCCTGGCTCTGCCCGGCCGTCCAGATGCCGGCGTCGAGTTCGCCGTCCTCGAAGACCTTGCGGCCTCGGGCGCCGGCGACCAGGTGGGCGATGTCGCCGAATTCGGCTCCGCGCGATTCGATCTCGACAACCTCTTCGCTCACCGCGTTGGTGGCGACACGAGCGGTGTTGCGCAGCGTGCGGAAGATGAGCTTCGTGTCGAGTTCGGTGTTGCGGACGATCTGCTCCTTGACCTCGTGGGCCACGGGCGATTCGACCGTGCACATGAAGCGGGTGCCCATGTTGACACCGTCGGCGCCGAGCGCGAGTGCCGCCACGAGCCCGCGGGAATCGGCGATGCCGCCCGACGCGATCACGGGAATGCTGAGCTTGCTCGTCGCGGCGGGGATGAGGATCAGGCCCGGAACGTCGTCCTCGCCCGGGTGCCCGGCGCACTCGAAGCCGTCGATGCTCACGGCGTCCACGCCGATGCGCTCGGCCTTGACCGCGTGCCGCACGCTCGTGCACTTGTGGATCACCTTGATGCCGGCGTCCTTGAAGTGCGGCAGGTGGTCGGCCGGGTTGAAGCCGGCGGTCTCGACGATCTTCACGCCCGAGTCGATGATCGCCTGGCGGTACTCGGCGTACGGCGGCGGATCGATCGACGGCAGGATCGTGAGGTTGATGCCGAACGGCTTGTCGGTGAGTTCGCGTGTCCGTTCGATCTCGCGGACGAGATCCTCCGGGGTGGGCTGGGTCAGTGCAGTGATGAAGCCGAGCGCTCCCGCCTCCGCCACGGCGGCCACGAGTTCGGCGCGGCCGACCCACATCATGCCTCCCTGGACGATGGGATGCTCCACCCCGAAAATCTCGGTGAATCGGGTTCTCACGAGTCCTCCTCGGTCCTTCGAAAAGTGCCGCTGTCGTGACGGTTCCGTATGCGCCCAGCGGTGACGCAGCTGAAGAATTGGTGCTAACTTTGCGGTCTGGGTGCTGGCTTGTCAATACGTTCTGCCCTGCAGTTTTGGCCATTCTTACCCAAAAGTAGTGTTTCTCCGCAGGGGGTTCGACTGTTACCTTTGAGGCCGACGAACATTCACCGCGACATCGCGGCCGGCAACAGGATCCACGACGAGGAGGCAGGGTGCCCGAACAAGCGCAGGCCGGGGCACGCACAGCCGCCAAGACCGGCACCCCGACCCCCACCGTGCGGCGCCGGCCGAAGAACCGCAAAGCACAGATCGCCACGGTCGCGGCCGAGGCGTTCAGCGAACGCGGCTACCACGGCGTGAGCATCGACGAGATCGCCACTGCCGTCGGCATCTCCGGCCCCGCCCTGTACCGGCACTTCCCGAACAAGTACGCCCTGTTCCACCACGCCGTGGTCACCCTCGCCGACGCCCTCGGTGCCGCCCTCGCGGAGTTCGACGAGCAGAGCGGAGCGAACGCCACCGGACTCGCCGCCGCCGAGGAGCTCGAACGCAAACTCCTCGCGCTCATCCGCACCACGATCGAGAACCGCCGGACGGGCGGGTTGTACCGCTGGGAACGCCGCTACCTCACGGGTGAGGACCACAGCGAGATCCGCTCGAAGACGCGGGCACTCAACCGCCATCTCGCCCGCACGGCCGCGCGGCTGCGGCCCGATCTCACCGACGACGACTACGTGCTGCTCAGCAGCGCGATGCTCAGCGTCATCGGCTCCATCACCACTCACCGCGTTCCGCTGTCCAACCGGCGCCTGCAGCAGCTGCTGCTCGACGCGTGCACAGCGGTCGCGGCAACCGACCTGGTGCCCGACATCGACGAACCCGCACCGACTCCCGAGCCGGGCGGGTTGTCCGTGGCGAACAAGCGCGAGGTCCTCCTGCACGAGGCCGTGCTGCTCTTCGACGCCCGGGGCTATCACGAGGTGAGCATCGAGGAGATCGGTGCTGCGGCAGGTATCAACGCGTCCGGCGTCTACCGTCACTTCGCGAGCAAGGCCGATCTGCTCGCCGCCGCCTTCCACCGGGCCGGTGATCGCGTCGCGATGATCATCGGCGAAACGCTCACCGACTCGACGACCTCCGCGCAGGCCCTCGACGTCCTCACCGAGGCGTACGTCCGGATGTCGTTCGAGAACAGCGAACTGATGTCGGTGTACTTCGCCGAGATCGGCAACCTGCCCGCGCACCATCGCAGCGACCTGCGGAACATCCAGCGGCTCAACATCGAGGAATGGGCCCGTCTGGTCGGGGAGCTCCGCCCCGAGCTGCCCGCCGTCGAATGCCGTTTCCTCGTGCACGCCGCGCTCAACCTCGTGCTCGACACCGGCAACCTCGTGCACTTCCTGCCCACCCCCTCCCGGCAGCGCAGGGTGCAGCAACTGATGCTCTCGGTACTGCTCGGCGACACCGGTTCGCCGGAGGCGGTGGGATGACCCGCACCAGGGCCGCAGCGGTACTCCGCGAGTACGGTGCACCGCTGAGGCTCGAGACCGTGACCGTGCCCGAACTGCGCGACGACGAAGTGCTCGTACAGATCCACGGGGTCGGGATCTGCCACACCGACCTCACCGCCGCCACGGGAGGCGTTCCCGTCCCGAGGCCCGTCGTACCGGGACACGAGGGTGCCGGAGTCGTCACGGAACAGGGTTCGACGATCGTCGTCTTCGATCTCGGCGCCGTCGGCACGGCCGCGATGATGACAGAACGGATTTCCTTGTGCGAGAACATCATCGTCGTCGCCCCCGATCCACGACGGCACGGGCTCGCGCGATCGCTCGGGGCCACCGAGGTCCTCTCCCCCGACGATCACGACGACCTCGGACGCCATCTGCGTCGCCTCACCGGCGGTGGTGCCGGCGATGCGGTGGAGTCCGTGGGCGCCCAATCCGTGATCCGGCAGGCACTGTCGTCGCTGACCAGCCCCGGTGTCTCCTTCCCGAGCTGGCCGCGCCGTGGCGCGACGGGCACTTTCCACTCGACGAACTCGTGCAGACCTTCGATTTCACGAAACTCGACGACGCTCTCGCCGCTGTCGCCTCCGGCGAGATCATCAGAGCCGTACTCACCTTCGACATCCAGGGGAACACATGAACGTCGTCCAGCGACTCGAGGAACTGCGCGCCCGCACCGACCGGATCGATCCTCGCGAACTCGATGCCCTCTGGGAGCATCTCGCTCCGGCACGCCTCGACGATCTCGTCGGATACCGGTGGAAGGGTTACAGTTTCGACACCGGGCACCGCACCCACACACTGCTCGGCAGGTCGCGGTGGTACGGAAAGACGTTCGCGTCGGTGTCCGAGGTCCAGCCGCTCGTGTGCTACGGCGAGGACGGCGAGTTGTTCTCCGACACGAAGACCGGACGCGGCGAAGCGAGCCTGTGGGAGATCGTCTTCCGCGGTGAGGTGACGGCGACGATGGTCTACGACGGCATGCCGGTCTTCGACCACTTCAAGAAGGTCGACGACGACACCGTCGTCGGGGTGATGAACGGCAAGGGCTCGCTGGTGTTCGACGACGGCGAGCACTACTGGTTCGGTCTCGAACGCGACACCGCCGTGTGATCGTCGGACGGGAAACGCACAGTGGCCGGACGCGCGTCCGGCCACTCGGCGTTCTCGGCGGAGAGCTCAGATGACGTGTCCGTGCGCCTTCATCCGGCGGCGCATGTCGTTGAGGTAGTAGGTGGCCGACAGCTGTCGGATCGGCCTGGGCACCGCGCGGTAGATCGGCGGGACCACCTTCCAGAACAGGTCGAAGCGCCGCTGGTCGCGCGGGCTCCACGGCAGCGCGAATTCGTCGCGCATGCGTTGCGGGAGAAGACCGATCGTCATGAAGCGCTGCAGCGGCACGAGGGCGCGAACGGGAAGCGGGGCGTCACCGCCGGTGAGGAGATCGCGGGTGAACGAACGCACCTTCCGGTCGACCTCGAAGGTCGCGATCATCTCGTCCCAGTACCTGTCGAACTCCTCCCGCGTCTTCGGCCACATGTCGGCCTCGACCTGCAGGGCCGTGCCGTAGACCGCGGACTGGCGGTAGATGCGTTCGATGTCGGCATCGGTGACAGGCCCGAACATCCGCCGGTACATGTCGACACCGTTACGGTACAGCGTTGCGGCGACCCACAACTGGAGTTCGGGATCGAAGGCGTTGTAGGTCTCCGAGCGCACCGGGACGTGCGCCTTGTTGACCATCCGGACGATCTGCTTCTTCTCCTCGGGAGTACCGAGCGTGACCGCGTAGACGTAGGTCATCGTGGTGCGCAACCGGTCGAGCGGCCGCTGCAGGGTGGTGCTGTGATCGGCGACGCCGTGCCCGACACCGCGCGATGCCAGCTGCAGGAGGACCGTCGCGCCGGCGCCGAGCAGGAGCATCGACTCTCCGACGAAGTCGGCCAGTTCGACCGAGCCCGCCGGAAGCGGAGCGGGGGTCGCCACCGGTTCGTCGGTGGTGACGGTGGGGACGCGCTCTTCGGCGTGGGTCGTCATCGGAGGTCTCCTGATGGTGAAAGCACTGGTGCAGCACTGTCATACAAATTGCGCACACCCGTACTCAGATATGCAAGTGCCTATCCGGGAGGCGAATCGACACCCGCTCGCTCGCGGTGGGCGACCAGACGCGCGGCCGCGTCCTCGAACTGCACCAGCGTCTGCGTGATCACCTCGCTGTGGTCCTGCGCGGCGATCGCCTCGATCAGCTTCGTGTGCGATCGGATGGCGAGCGTTCCCCACTCGGCGTCGCGCGCGTAGAGGCGGTACGGAATCGTGCGCGCGGCTGCGTTGAGGAACCACGCGAGCTTGGGGCTGTCGGCGATGCGGTTGAGCTCACGATGGAAGTCGAACTCCGCGTCGGCGATCCGCTCGATATCGGGTGCCACTCCCTCCGGGGCAACGACGAGCCTGCGCAGCCTCTCGTTGAGTTCGGCCAGACGCTCGAGGTCGGCCGGCGTAGCACGGTCGACCGCTCGGAGCGCGAGCTCGACGGCGATCTGCCCCTGCAGCCAGAAGATGTCGTCGATGTCGCCGCGCGTGAGGGGCGAGACCCGGTAGCCGCGGTTCGGGGCGGATTCGACCATCCCCTCCCCGCGCAGCGTCAGCAGCGCCTCCCGGACCGGGGTGACGCTGACGCCGAGTTCGACGGCGGTCTCGTCGAGCCGGATGAAGTCGCCCGGACGCAACACGCCGGACATGATCGAGCCGCGGAGGTGACCGGCCACCTCGTCGGAAAGCTGCGGACGGCGCCGTACGGCCCCCTCCGAACGTCGGGATGCCGCAGCGTGATCCGCCGCTGTCCCGGGGCTACGTGTCGGTGCCGCCATCGTGTCTCCTGTAGGAATCCGGACAACTGCGCACGGGGGTTGTCCAATTGTCCCGCGAACGCCTAATGTGATGTCCACTACAGCTATCACATCAAATATATGTGATGTGGTTCACCAGGAAGTGTCGAACATGACCCAGAACCTCACCAGTCCGAAGAACGCGAAGAGCAGCTCGAACAAGGCATCCACGGCAGCGAACACCGACACCTTCGCCAGCCTCGACCCCCGGAACGGCGAGATGATCGCCGAGTATCCGGTCGCCGACGAGGCCGCCGTGGGCGCGGCCGTCGAGCGCGCCCGCGTCGCCGCGCGCTGGTGGGAGGCGCAGGGCTTCCGCGGCCGCCGCGACTGGCTCCTCGAGTTCAAGAAGGCCATCGCATCCGACGCGACCTCGCTCGCATCGGTGGTGGCGAAGGAGACCGGTAAGCCCTTCGGCGACGCCTTCCTCGAAGTCATGCTGGCGGTCGAGCACCTCGACTGGGCGGCCAAGAACGCCAAGAAGGTGCTCAGGCCCCGCAAGGTGCCCTCGGGCGTCGCGAGCTTCAACCAGGCCGCAACCCTCGAGTACAAGCCCCTCGGTGTCATCGGCGTGATCGGCCCCTGGAACTACCCCGTGTACACCCCGATGGGTTCGATCGCCTACTCGCTGGCCGCCGGCAACGCCGTCGTCTTCAAGCCGAGCGAGCTCACCCCCGGTGTTGCGAAGTGGCTCGAGGACAAGTGGAACTCGATCGCCCCCACCCAGCCGGTCTTCCAGGTCATCACCGGTCTCGGTGAGACGGGTTCGACGCTCGTGCGTTCGGGTGTCGACAAGGTCGCCTTCACCGGCTCCGGCCCCACCGCCCGCAAGGTCATGGCGGTGTGCGCCGAGTCGCTCACCCCGCTCGTCGCCGAATGCGGCGGCAAGGACGCGATGATCGTCGCGGCCGACGCGAACATCGACGAGGCCGTCGAGTTCGCCGCCTTCGGCGCCTTCGGCAACGCCGGCCAGACCTGCGCGGGCGTCGAGCGCATCTACGTCGAGGAGCCTGTCTACCGCGAGTTCCTCGACAAGCTCACCGCCACCGTCCGGCGCGCGAAGCCGGGCGGCGACGAAGACTCCACCTACGGCCCTATGACGCTTCCGCGCCAGGTCGACATCGTGCGCAGTCACATCGAGGACGCCCTGAAGTCCGGTGGCAAGGCCGTCCTCGGCGGACTCGATTCGGTGCAGGAGCGCATCGTCGAGCCCGTCATCCTCACCGACGTGCCCGAGACCTCGGCCGCGGTGTGCGAGGAGACCTTCGGCCCGACGGTCGTCGTCAACAAGGTTCGCGACCTCGACGAGGCCGTCGAACGCGCGAACGGCACGAACTACGGTCTCGGTGCGTCGATCTTCACGCGCAACAAGAAGAAAGGCCGTCAGCTCGCCGAACGCCTGCGCAACGGCATGGTGTCGGTCAACTCGGTGCTCGGCTTCGCCGCCATCGCCTCGTTGCCCTTCGGCGGCATCGGCGAGTCCGGCTTCGGCCGCATCCACGGCGCCGACGGCCTGCGCGAGTTCAGCCGTCCCAAGTCGGTCACGGTGGCGAAGTTCAGCTCGCCGCTCAAACTCATGAGCCTCGAGCGTCCGGAGCGCGATCTGAAAATCTCGCGAGCGATGCTCCAGTTCATGCACGGAAGGTGAGCCGATGACGACCACTCCCCCGCGCACTCGCAGCCGAAAGGCCGCCGTCGTCGCGAAGCCCGAGGCACGCATCGAGAAGGCCGGTACGTTCCCACCCCCGAACAGGGACCCGCACCCGAAGCGTGGGCGGATGGGCTGGGTCGAGGTGATCGAGGAGCTCGACCCGGTCACGCAGCACCAGGACATCGTGCGGATCACCGCCGGTTACGAGTTCCCGTGGGACTACCAGCGGTCGCTCGAGTTCGCCCTCTTCCGCACGTACTGCGTGCCCAGCATCTCGGAGTTGCTCGCCCGCACCGGCGAGTTCGAGAAGCGGCCGCAGAAGCGGTACGACGACACGGCGCTGCTGATGGCCGAGCTGGTCGAGCACGGCTACGACGCCGAGCGGGGACGCGAGTCGCTGCGCAACATCAACCGGATGCACGGCAAGTACTCGATCGACAACGACGACATGCTGTACGTCCTGTCGACCTTCGTGTACGACCCGCTCGACTGGATCGACCGCTACGGGTGGCGTCGCCTGCACCCGAAGGAGCGGCTGGCGTCGTTCTACTTCTACCGCCAGGTGGGCATCCGGATGGGCATCAAGGACATCCCGGAGTCGTTCCAGGAGTTCCACCGGTTCAAGCTCGAATACGAGCGCGAGAAGTTCACCTACAGCGACGACAACCACGCCATCGGCACCTACACGCTGCGCCTGTTCCAGTCGTGGTACCCGAAGGTGCTGAACAAGGGCATCGAGAAGGTCGTTTTCGCGCTGATCGACGACCGCATGGCGTCGGCGTTCGGTTTCCCGAAGAGCTCACCGCAGGTGACGGAGATCGTCGAGGGCGCGCTGCGGGCACGGTCGGCGTTCGTGCGGCGACTGCCGAAGCGACGCGTGTCGCTGTCGGCGGGCAACGCCACCAACCGGACGTATCCGGGTTACCCCCTCGGTTACCGTCCGAACGATCTGGGCGTCGAACACTGACGCACCGACAGACCTGGGGGACAGGAGGGGCGGCCCCGCATTCCGGTTTCACCACCGGGGTGCAGGGCCGTAACTGTTCCGGGAGGAGCGGGCCGGGGTCAGTTCTCGACGGGCCGCAGGGCCTGCTTCGACGGGAGTGCGAAGCCCGAGACGAAGACGACCACGGCGCAACCGGCGCACACGAGGTAGGCGATCACGAAGCCCGCGGTGCCGATGCCGAGCCCGCCCCCGAGGGTGTGAGCCGCGAGCACCGAGGCGACGACCGCGCTGCAGACGGTGCTGCCCACGGTGCGGAGCAGGACGTTGACGCCGTTCGCCGCGGCGTTCTGCGACAGCGGCACCGCGCCGAGGAGGAGCACCGGCAGCGTGCAGTACACGAGCGACGTGCCGATCGCCGCGACGAAGATGGCGGCGACGACGAGCCACAGCGGCTTGCCGGGCACCGCGTGGACGCTGTAGCCGGCGAGCAGGAAGACCGCTCCGGTCATGATCGTGATCTTGGGTCCGAAACGTTCGGTGATCCGGGAGGCCACGATCGCGAAGATCATCATCGCGAAGCTCGCGGCGAGCTGGCAGGCCGCGGCCTGGAGGATGGTCAGGTCGTATCCGGCTCCGTGCCCGGACGGCGCTTGCAGCAACTGTGTGGTGATGAGGGTGTTGCCGTAGAAGGCGAACCCGACGAGCAGTGCCGACAGGTGCGGCGCGAGGACGGAACGGCGGGCCGAGACACGCAGGTCGACGAGCGGGTTGCGGTTGCGCAGCTGCTGCACTCCCCAGAGCACGAACAGCAGCACCGACGCGGCGAACGAGAGCAGCACCGCGGGGCTCGTCCAGCCCCACGTGCTGCCCTGGGTGATGGGCACGAGCAGGCACACCAGGGCGGCGGACAGGCCGGCGGCGCCCACGGCGTCGAAGCGACCGCCGGTGCGGGTGTCCGATTCCGGGATGACGATCCACGCCGCGAGGGCGACACCGGCGCCGATGGCGGCGGTGGTCCAGAAGAGCAGGTGCCAATCGGCGAACTGGACGATGGCGGCAGCGAACGGGATACCGACCGCGGTGCCGATGCCGAGGGTGGAACTGAGCATCGCGATCGAGCGCTCCACGTGCTCACGGGGCAGGACCTCGCGAAGGATCGCCATGCCGATCGGCAGCACCGCCGCGCCGGCGCCCTGCAGGCCACGGGCGACGATGAGCAGTCCGATGTCCGAGGTCAGCGCGCAGATCAACGAGCCGAGTGTCATAAGCGAGAACGCGATGAGGAGCATCCGCTTCTTGCCGATCATGTCGGCGAGACGGCCGAAGATGGGCGTCATCACCGCACCGACCAGCAGGGTGCTCGTCACCAGCCACGAGACGGCGGTGGTTCCGGCGCCGGTGAAGCCCGGCATGCTCGGCAGGAGCGGCACCATAACGGTCTGCATGATGGCCTGGAAGACGGCGCCGACCGCGAGAACCGGGAAGACGAGATGCCGCAGGTTGCGCGTCTTCCTCTCCGCCGGTCCGCTCACCTTCGTCGTTCCGGACGCTGAGCGCGTCGGCGCGGAGGCGGACCTACCCGCCACGTGCAGGCGCAGTGGGAGCGAGATCGACATCGACACCCCCTCTCGCCAAACAGGTAAATAGCCGTTCACCACATTAGGTGAACGGCTATTTACCCTCAAGAGTAGTGACCAAGGTCATTCGTGCCGCTAAGAACCGTCTCCGTCGAGCAACCGCTGAACCAACGGCGCGTACATCGCCACAACTTCCTCGACCGTGCCGGTCGCGCGCTCCTGCATCATGCGGCGCCGCATGATCGCCAACCCCATCACCGCCGACATCGCCAGCTCGGCCCGGAGACGGGCATCCGACCCCGGCAGCCGCGCGGCGAGCGCGTCGACCATCTGCGCGGAGTAGTTGTCGCGGAGCATGCGGTTGCTCTCCTCGCTGCCCCCGCTCATGAACAGGATGTTCATCGACAATGGCTTGTAGGGTTCGAGCGGGCGGGCGAGCATCGCGACCATCCGCTCCCCCAGGCTCTCGAGCGGCCCGTCGAACAGCACCTGCGCGCCGTACTGGAAGTCGACGAGCTCCTCGTACAACTGCTCCTTCGAGCCGAAGTACTTGATGATCAGCGGGGCGCTGACCCCCGCTTCCTCCGCGATGTCCTTGAGCGTGATGTCGCGGTAGGGGCGCGTCGCAAACGCCTTCCCCGCAGCCTCGATGATCAGCTTCCGGGTCTCGTCGGAAGTCCGGCGACGCTTCTCGGGCTCACCCCGGTGCGATGCCTCCGTGCTGCGCACGGTCACATCGCCCGCCTCCCCGACAACGCTCGCCCGAGCGTCAGCTCGTCGGCGAACTCGAGATCGCCGCCCATCGGCAGACCCGACGCGAGGCGGGTGACGCTCAGCCCCGGGAAGTCGCGCAGCATACGCACCAGATAGGTGGCCGTCGCCTCGCCCTCCGTATTGGGGTCGGTCGCGATGATCACCTCGGAGACGTCGACGCCGTCCTCCTGGTTGCCGATACGGGTGAGCAGTTCGCGGATGTGCAGCTGGTCGGGACCGACGCCGTTGAGCGGGTCGAGCGCACCACCGAGGACGTGATAGCGCCCCCGGAACTCCCGGGTGCGTTCGATCGCCTGCACGTCCTTCGGTTCCTCGACCACGCAGATCACCGTGCGGTCGCGGCGAGGATCGGAGCAGATGCGGCAACGCCGCTGGTCGGAGACCGTTCCGCAGACCTCGCAGAACTGCACGCCGTCGCGGATCCGCTGCAGCGCCGCCTGCAGGCGGTCGATCTCGGGCGGCTCGACCGAGAGCAGATGGAACGCGATGCGCTGGGCACTCTTCGGGCCGACGCCCGGAAGCTTGCCCAGCTCGTCGATGAGGTCCTGTACCGGTCCTTCGTACAATGCCGACCTCTAGAAACCGGGCAGGCCGGGGATTCCGCCGCCGAGCCCACCCGCGAGCGGACCGAGCTTCTCGGCCGCGATCTCCTGGGCCTTCGCCGAGGCGTCGGCGATCGCACCGACCACCAGATCCTGCAGGGTCTCGACGTCCTCGGGGTCGACGACCTTCGGATCGATCTTCACGGACACGACCTCGCCCGTGCCCTTCACCGTCGCCGTCACGAGGCCACCGCCGGCCTGGCCGGTGACCTCCGCCTGCGCCATCTCGTTCTGCGCAGCGACGAGTTGCTGCTGCATCTGCTGGGCCTGAGCGAGGAGTTGCTGCATGTCGGGCATTCCACCACCGGGTTGCACGGCACGTCCTTTCTGCACGTTTGTGATGCCAGCCTAGTCGCCGCGCATCGGGGTGGACACAGACGCCGAGGTCGACCGAACCGGGCTCAGTCGACTTCCTTCTTCAGGTTCTCGAGCACCTGCTGCTGGATCTTCTTCAGGCCGAGCGGCGCGAACGTCTTCTCGAAGAAGCCCTTGACGCCCCCGGCACCCTTCCACTGAGTGAGCACGACGACTGTCGAACCCGTCCCGTTCGGCACGACGCTGTAGGTCGTCACGAGCGTCGAGTTCGCGTCCGTCTCCGTGACGGTACTGCCCTTCACCGACACGGTGGCGTGCACGTCGCGCTGACGCTTCTCCGTGGCCTGGAGGATCCAGTGCACGACGGTGCCGTCGCCGCGACCACCGGAGATCACGCGGTAGTCGCGGTAGTGCTCGGTGAGGATGCGCGGGCGCACGGTCTCGTAGTCGGCCAGGGCGGTGAGCACCACCTCGGGAGCTGCCGCCAACTGGATCGAACTGCTTGCGCTGACCTGTGCCATGAACGACTCCTTCTGCTTCTTCCGCGCTGATGCGGGCTCGAATGTGCCTGTGACGACAGCATCCATCCTGCCCTGCGCGTTCCGGGACGGATGCGACCGCCGGGTCTATTGTGGACGTGCCACTGATGCGCCGCTCCGGAGGAGTCGAATGCAGATGCCGAGATCGTCAGGTGTGAAGGTCCCGTACGGGGAGGCGGTACACCGCCAGGGTGTAGACCGCCTGCTGCGCTCGTACAGCGCGATTCCGGCCGACGCGCCCGTGCGACTCGCGAAGAAGACGTCGAACCTCTTCCGGGCACGCGCCGCGGCGAACGCGCCGGGGCTCGACGTCTCCGGTCTCGGCGGTGTCATCTCCGTCGACCCGCAGGCCCGCACCGCCGACGTCGCCGGCATGTGCACCTACGAGGACCTCGTCGACGCGACCCTGCCCTACGGCCTCGCACCGTTGGTCGTCCCACAGCTGAAGACGATCACGCTCGGCGGCGCCGTCACCGGGCTCGGCATCGAGTCGACGTCCTTCCGCAACGGCCTCCCCCACGAGTCCGTGCTCGAGATGGACATCCTGACCGGGTCCGGCGAGATCATCACGGCCCGCCCGGAGGGTGAGCACGCCGATCTGTTCCACGGCTTCCCCAACTCGTACGGTTCGCTCGGGTACGCCACGCGCCTGCGCATCGCACTCGAACCGGTGAAACGTTTCGTCGCACTGCGTCACCTGCGTTTCGACACGATCGCCGATCTGCAGTCCGCCCTCGCGCGGATCGTCGACGAACGGACCTGGGACGGCACACCGGTCGACTATCTCGACGGTGTCGTCTTCTCCGCGACCGAGAGCTACCTGACGCTCGGCACACAGACCGACGAGCCGGGTCCCGTCAGCGATTACACCGGGCAGGACATCTACTACCGGTCGATCCAGCACGTCTCCGTCAACCGCCCCAAGGAGGATCGGCTCACGATCCGCGACTATCTGTGGCGGTGGGACACCGACTGGTTCTGGTGCTCCCGGGCTTTCGGCGCCCAGAACCCGAAGATCCGCCGGATGTGGCCGAAGCAGTTGCTGCGCAGCAGTTTCTACTGGAAGCTCATCGCGCTCGACCACAAGTATTCGGTGGCCGACCGGATCGAGGCACGCAAGGGCAATCCACCCCGCGAGCGCGTCGTGCAGGACATCGAGGTCCCGCTCGAACGCACGCAGGAGTTCGTCGAGTGGTTCCTCGACGAAATTCCCATCGAGCCGATCTGGTTGTGCCCCTTGAAGTTGCGCGACATCGAGTCGTCCCCGGACGCCGGCCGGCCGAGCACCTCGGACGCCCAGCGTCCCTGGCCGCTGTACCCGCTCGAGCCGAAGCGCGCCTATGTGAACGTCGGGTTCTGGTCGTCCGTTCCCATCGTGCCCGGCGCCGAGGAGGGCGCCGCCAACCGCCTGATCGAGAAGAAGGTCGCCGAACTCGACGGGCACAAATCGCTCTACTCGGACTCCTACTACTCGAAGGACGAGTTCGAGAAGCTCTATTACGGCGGCGGTGAATACCCCGCTCTCAAGCAGAAATACGACCCTCGGTCCCGTCTACTGGACCTGTTTTCGAAGGCGGTGCAACGAAAGTGACCATATTCAAGACCGAGAACGATCGGTCCACCGAGGACAAGCTCGCACTCGCCCAGATCGTGGAGATCGTGACCGGCGGCGACATGCCGTTGCGCTTCACGGCCTACGACGGATCGGCGGCCGGTCCCGAGGACTCTCCCTACGGTCTACATCTCGCGTCGCCCAAGGGCGCGACGTACATCGCCACGGCCCCCGGCGATCTGGGTATGGCACGGGCGTACATCTCGGGCGATCTCCAGGCGAAGGGAGTGCATCCCGGCAACCCCTACGAGTTGCTCGCCTCGCTCGGCGACCTGCACTTCGAGCGTCCCCCGGCACGTATCCTCGCGCAGATCGCCCGGTCGCTCGGCACCGAACTGCTCAAGCCGATCGCACCGCCGCCGCAGGAGCACCTGCCGCGCTGGCGCCGCATCGCCGAGGGTCTGCGGCACTCGAAATCGCGCGACGCCGAGGTCATCCATCACCACTACGACGTGTCCAACGAGTTCTACGAGTACGTTCTCGGCCCCTCGATGACGTACACCTGCGCCGTCTTCGAATCCGAGAATCAGAGCCTCGAGGACGCCCAGGAGAACAAGTACCGTCTGGTCTTCGAGAAGCTGCGGTTGAAGCCGGGCGACCGCCTGCTCGACATCGGTTGCGGCTGGGGCGGGATGGTGCGTTACGCCGCTCGGCGCGGTGTGAAGGCCCTCGGCGTGACGCTCTCCAAGGAGCAGGCCGAATGGGCGCAGAAGGCCATCGTCGAGGAGGGCCTGAGCGACCTGGCGGAGGTCCGGCACTCCGACTACCGCGACGTGCCCGAGGAAGGATTCGACGCCATCTCGTCGATCGGCCTGACCGAGCACATCGGTGTCGCCAACTATCCGGCCTACTTCCGGTTCCTCCACGGCAAACTGCGGGTGGGCGGTCTGCTGCTCAACCACTGCATCACCCGGCCGACCAACAACACCCGCGCCAAGGCCGGCGGGTTCATCGACCGGTACGTCTTCCCCGACGGGGAGCTCACCGGTTCGGGTCGCATCATCACCGAGGCGCAGAACATCGGCTTCGAGGTGATGCACGAGGAGAACCTGCGCGAGCACTACGCCCTGACGCTGAAGGGCTGGTGCGAGTACCTCGAGAAGCACTGGCAGGCCTGCGTCGCCGAGGTCGGTGAGGGCACGGCCCGCCTGTGGGGCCTGTACATGGCAGGCTCGCGCCTCGGCTTCGAACGCAACGTGGTCCAGCTGCACCAGGTGCTCGCGGTCAAGCTCGGCGACGACAAGAAGCCGCAGACGCCGCTGCGCCCCTGGTGGGTCGCCTAGCCGACCCCATCGGCGCGAAAACAGAAGAGCGCGAACGGGAAGGGCTCCCGACGCCGGGGCGTCGGGAGCCCTTCCGTGCAACCGTCGTGTGCGTCAGCTGCGCAGCGACGCCGGCGGGTTGAAGCGCTCGCCGTACTTGGCGGCGAGTTCCTCGGAGCGCATGACGAAC
>NZ_LZMJ01000001.1:0-29318 GCF_001665495.1 Rhodococcus sp. 852002-51564_SCH6189132-a | reverse complement strand
GGCAGAGCAGCTGACTCTTAATCAGCGGGTTCGGGGTTCGAGTCCCTGATGGCGCACAACACGAAGGCCGGACACCGGAAACGGTGTCCGGCCTTCGTCGTTCGCGGCGGTTCCACCCCCCGGAACGAGGAACACCCACGCCGGGTCGGCGTGGGTGCCCTGTGTGCAGCCGGGGATCAGCGCAGGATTCTGCGCAGTACCAGCAATCCGACGACCGTGCCGGCCGCGATCGCCGCGTACTTCTTCACCTGCGGCTGGTTCACCTTCGCGAGGATGGTCTGCTTCGTGCTTGCCACCAGATTCTTCGGGTTGGCGCGGACGCTCAGTTCGTCGAGTGTGCTCGCGAGCTGATTGCGGGCCTTCTCGATCTCCCGCTCGATGTCCTCGGTGTCCCTAGCCACGTGTCCTCCAGAAGGTCGCTGCAGTGTGCTGCGACCACGGTAATGGACGCGCGCCGGGAATGGCTGCACGGTCCACTACTGTCGCCTCCATGACCGAGAACAGCAGACTCGCCCCCGGTGATCCCGCACCCGATTTCACCCTTCCCGATGCCGACGGCAACGAGGTGTCGCTGTCGGATTATCGCGGACGCAAGGTCATCGTGTACTTCTACCCCGCCGCGAGCACCCCGGGATGCACGAAGCAGGCGTGCGACTTCCGCGACAGTCTCGCCGAGCTGAACGAGGCGGGCCTCGAGGTGATCGGCATCTCGCCCGACAAGCCTGCCAAGCTCGCGAAGTTCCGCGACGCCGAACAGCTGACCTTCCCGCTGCTGTCGGATCCCGAGAAGATCACCCTCCAGGCATGGGGCGCCTTCGGCGAGAAGAAGATGTACGGCAAGACCGTCACCGGCGTCATCCGCTCGACCTTCCTCGTCGACGAGGACGGGAAGATCGAGGTCGCGCAGTACAACGTCCGCGCGACCGGGCACGTGGCGAAGCTGCGCCGCGACCTGTCCGTCTGACGCCCGGGTGCCCGGCCGGCAGCGTTACCGCGGCGCCAGCGAGGTCAGCAGCAGCGCCTCGGCTACGGCGAGATTCTCGATCTCGGTGGGGTCGACGCTCTCGTTCGGCGCGTGGATGACGCAGCGCGGTTCCTCGACGCCGATCAGGGCGATCTCGGCCCGCGGCACGGCGCGGTGCAGCGCGGTGCACAGCGGGATCGATCCGCCCTGCCCGGCGGTCCCGACCTCCCGGCCGTAGGCGGCCTCGAGCGCCGCGCGCAGTGCGGCGTAACCCGGACCGTCCGTCGCCGCCCGGAAGGGTTCGCCAAGGACGTCGCGGTCGATGCGCAGATGCGCTCCCCACGGCACGTGGGCCTCGAGATGGGCAACGAGCGCGTCCTGGGCGGTGCGGGCGTCGATGCCGGGCGGCACGCGCAGGTTCAGGCGTGCGGACGCGCGTGGCACGACCGCGGCGGCCGATCCGACCATCGGCGGAGCGTCGATCCCGAGGACGGTCAGTGCCGGTCGCGCCCACACCGCGTCGGCGACGGTTCCGGAGGTGGGGAGCGAGACACCGTCGAGCACGCCCGCGTCGGCGCGGAAACGGTCTTCGGGATAGGGCACACCGTCCCAGGTCGCGGTGCAGTCCAGTCCGTCGACGACGGTGTTGCCGTGCTCGTCGCGCAGGGTGCCGAGCAGATGGATCAGCGCGGCCAGCGCGTCGGGGGCCGCTCCCCCGTACATCCCGGAGTGGATCTCGCCCTTC
The DNA here is from genome assembly GCF_001665495.1 of Rhodococcus sp. 852002-51564_SCH6189132-a. Classification (NCBI taxonomy): domain Bacteria; kingdom Bacillati; phylum Actinomycetota; class Actinomycetes; order Mycobacteriales; family Nocardiaceae; genus Rhodococcus; species Rhodococcus sp. 852002-51564_SCH6189132-a. The sequence continues at coordinate 27,609 of NZ_LZMJ01000001.1, read as the reverse complement.
AGCGTCTCGATGTGGACGTCGACGTTCGCGATGCCCCGCAGCGTCGTGGTGAGGGTGGGCCGGCCCACCTCGGCGTTGCCGCTGTCGCCGATGACGATGAGATCGGCGTCGAACATCTCGGGTCGTTCGGCGACGAGGTGGTCGAGGCCGGCGCCGCCCATCTCCTCCGAGCCCTCGACGACGATGCGGACACCGACGGGCAGTGGGCCGTCCGCACACAGCGCCCGCAGTGCGAGCAGGTGCATAACGACGTTGCCCTTGCAGTCGGCGGCGCCGCGGCCGTACCAGCGGCCGTCCCGTTCGGTGAGCGTGAAGGGCTCGCTGCGCCAGAGTGATTCGTCGCCGGGCGGCTGAACGTCGTAGTGGCTGTAGAGCAGAACCGTCGGGGCGCCGTCGGGGGCGGGCGTGTGTCCGAGTACGGCGAGCGAGCCGTCGGCGGTTTCGATCGTCTCGACGCTCTCGATTCCCGCCTCGGTGAAGGCATCCCGCACCCAGTTCGCTGCACCGACGCATTCCTCCACCGGGAACTGGCGCGGATCCGCGACGGAACGGAACGCGACGAGCCGCGCGAGATCGTCGCGCGCAGCCGGCATCGCCTCCCGGATCCGCTCGCGGATGCGCTGCGTCGCGTCGGTGTCTGTCGCTGTCATGATCCGTCCTCCGCACGTCGGATGAGTACGTCGATTCCGTCCAGCAATCGTTCGAGACCGAAACGGAAGTCCTGCTCGTGCCATACTGCCTCGTCGTCGGCGTCGCTCCCGTCGGGGTCGAACGCGCCGCCCTCGACCGCCGCCAGCACCGAGGGGTACTTCTCGGGATCGAGGATGCGCCGCAGCATCGCCGGGGTGTCGGCCGGGTCGTCCGCGACATCGGTTCCGAGTTCCCACGAGAAGCGTGCGCGACCGATGGCGTAGAGCGAGATCATCATCACCACCTGCACCTTCGCAGGTTCGTCGAGTGGGGTGGCGGACAGCGCGCCGAGTCCCGCGTCGAGCCAGAGCAGGTTGTTGGGATAGTACGGCGCCGTGCGGATCGGGTACTGCGTCAGCCACTTGTGCGCGCGCAGACTCCGGTACTCGGCCATCGCCCATGCCTCGAGCCGTTCCCGCCAGTCGCCTCCGACCGGTAGCTCGGGGGGCGACCCGATGGCGCGGTCCCACGCGAGTTCGACGAGCTGGTCCTTGTTGCTCACGTAGCGGTACAGCGACATGGTGGTGAAACCCAGTTGCTTGGCCACCCGGCTCATCGAGAGCGCTTCGAGCCCTTCGGCGCCCGCCACCTCGATCGCCGCATCGAGGACTTGTTCGAGCGTGAGTCCCCGTCGCGGGCCCCGGGTGCCGGTATCGCTCAATCCCCATGCCAGCTGCACACTCTGCGGCAGCGGATCGTCGGGCTCGGGACTGCTCATGCTCCTCCAGATTTCGGGTCTTGCCGCCATCCTAAAACTGCGTACGCTATACACATCGGTATATTGCATACACAGTCAGTGAGATGTCATGACTCGTTCCGTTCCCGCCATCGACGTCCGGGGCCTACGCAAGTCGTTCGGCCCGACCACCGTTCTCGACGGCGTCGACCTCCGGGTCGACACCGGATCCGTCTTCGCACTGCTCGGCGCGAACGGCGCCGGCAAGTCCACCACCGTCCGCATCCTGACCACCCTGTTGCGCCCCGACGCGGGCACCGTCACCGTGGCCGGCCTGCCCCTCCCCGGCCGCGCCCACGCCGTGCGCGAGAACATCGCACTCACCGGCCAGTACGCCGCGATCGACGACGTCCTCACCGGCACGGAGAACCTCCGTCTCGCAGCGCGCCTCGCGCACCTGCCGTCGGCCGCGATTCCCGGTCGCGTCCGTGACCTGATCGAACGTTTCGACTTCGCGCACGTCGCCGACCGGCGCGCCGGCACGTACTCCGGCGGCACGATGCGACGCCTCGACATCGCCATGAGTCTCGTCGCGTCCCCGCAGGTGTTGTTCCTCGACGAACCCACGACCGGGCTCGACCCGCGCAGCCGCCTCGTGATGTGGGAGGCGATCCGCGAACTCGCCGACGACGGCGTCACCATCTTCCTGACCACCCAATACCTCGAGGAGGCCGACCGACTCGCCGACCGCATCGCCGTCCTCGACGGCGGGCGGATCGTCGCCGAGGGCACACCCGACGAACTCAAGTCGCTTGTGCGCGGCGGCTATCTCGAACTGCGCTTCTCCACCGACGCCGACCTCACCCATGCCGCGTCGGTGCTCGACGGCGAGATCGACCGGGCAGCACTGACACTGCAGGTCCACACCAAGGGCGATCTGCCCCACGTCGCCGCCCTGCTCGACCGCCTCGCCGCCGAGGCGGTCCCCGTCGAGAAGTTCGGGCTGCACTCCCCCACCCTCGACGACGTCTTCCTCACCCTCACCGGCTCCACCGACGAAACAAAGGTCGTCCGATGACACTCCTCGCGCACCCCACTCCGCTCCGCTTCGCCGCGCGCGACCACGCCGCCGTGACCGGCAGGAACCTGCGGCGGATGCTCCGCAGCCCCGACGCGCTGCTGATGGGTCTCGCAGACCGTCCGGGGACTGCTCACCGGCACCGGGATCGGGTCGTCCGCGATCGTCGCGATCGGGTGGTGCGCGGCGTTCACCGCAATCGGCCTGGTCGCCGCCACAGCACTGTTCCGACAGCGGACCGCACGCTGACCTGTGGCTGCCCGGTTTGTGACACTCTGACTCACAACAAGTATTCGGGAAAGCACGGACGTCCGGCTAGCCTGGGCGCGTGGAGTCAGCAACGAACGGCCGCCGCGCCCCGCGCCGGATCGATCCGGCGCTCGAGGTTCAGGCCGAGCCCCAGGAGCTCGTGCCGCGTCGGCGGCCCACCCAGGAACGGAGCCGCCGCAAGTTCGACGCCCTGTTGGCCGCCTCGCGTGAACTGCTCACCGAGGTCGGCTTCGAGTCGTTCACCTGTGAGGAGGTCGCGTCCCGCGCCGACGTCCCCATCGGCACGCTCTACCAGTTCTTCGCCAACAAGTACGTGATCGTGTGCGAGCTCAACCGGCAGGACCTCGTCGGCGTCCAGAGCGAACTCGCCCAGTTCAACGGCAAGATCCCGTCCGTCGACTGGTTGCGCTTCCTCAACAGCTTCGTCGACCACCTCGCTGGACTGTGGACCACCGATCCGTCCCGCCGCGAGGTGTGGCTCGCGATGCAGTCCACCCCGTCCACCCGGGCCACCGGCGCCATCCACGAACGCGAGTTCGCCGAGCAGGTCGCGCGGATGCTGGCACCGCTCACCCCGGACACCCCGCGACCGCGCCGGAAGCTCATGGCCGAGGTGCTCGTCCACATCGTGTACTCGATGCTCAACTTCTCGGTGCAGGACGACCAGACCCACGCCGACGCCGTCGTCGAACTCAAGCGCATCATGGTCGCCTACCTGCAGATCGCCGAACAGGACTCACGCGCTCAGGCCAAGCGACGCCAACGCCGCGAGGAACGCGAGGAATCCGCACGCGGACAGGCCGGCCGGCAGGACACCGAAACGGATCAGGCCGAGGAAGCCAGCGCTCCCTCGGCCTGAGTCCCCACATCTACATACGCCGGCCGTCGACCTCGTCGAGGACGACGAACGCGCCGGCCATGTCACCGTCGTGGGTCAACGACACATGGATCCGGACGCCGGTCAGCTTCTCGGCGACCTGCCGGTGCAGCCGGATGCTCGGGCGACCCCACGCGTCCGAGACCACTTCGATCTGCTGATGGATCGTCTCCGGTAGCACCGGTGGGCTGCCGAACAGCGACGCCGACCACGCCTTGATCACCGCCTCCTTCGCCGCCCACCGGGCGGCGAAGTGCCGGGCGGGATCGGAGCTGCGGGTGTTCGCGTCGCGACGCTCACCCGGTGTGAAGTTCGCCAGCATCGTCGTTCCCGTCCGACTCAGCTGCTCCGCGAACTCCGGCACCGACACGAGGTCGAACCCGACACCCGCAACTCCCATCCCGAGACCCGTGCCTACTTGCAGCCGGGCAGACCGGAGCGGTACACGTCGTCCTCACCGAGGCGAGCCTCCGGCGAGAGCAGCATGTCCGCCTCGAGCTGACGCGTGGCCGAAGCCGGCACGTGATCGTCACCGAGACGACGATCCGCGGGCCGCTGGTAGAGCGACGCTCCACCGGTCATCGCGTCCACCAGGCGACGCTTGCCGGCGACGGTGCGCTCGGCCGCCTTCGTCAGGTAGACCTCCCGGCGCTCCGCCGGGATCGCCTCGACGAACGCCTGCGGATGGACCACCGCGATCAGACCCGACACGTGCCCGAAGCCGAGGCTCGTGAGCAGACCCGCCTTGAGCGGGAGCTGCTCGCCGAACCGGATCGGCGTGCGCGGCCACACCAGGTGCTCGAACTCCGCCATCTTCTCGTCGACACAGTCGAGGCTGCGGTTCGGCGGAACCACACCCTGCGCGAGGACCTGGCACAGGCCGATCAGCTGGAAGGCGGCGGCGCCACCCTTGGCGTGACCGGTCAGCGACTTCTGCGAAACCACGAACATCGGGTTGCCCTCGCTGCGGCCCAGCGCACCGGCCAGACGCTCGTGCAGCTCGGCCTCGTTCGGGTCGTTCGCGGCGGTCGAGGTGTCGTGCTTGGAGATCACCGCGATGTCGTCGGCCGTGAGACCGAGCTTGCGCAGTTCCTTCGCGAGACCCGACTCGCGTCCACCGCGACCCGCACCGAGCGCACCGATGCCGGGCGCCGGGATCGAGGTGTGCACACCGTCGGCGAACGATCCGGCCCAGGCGACCACACCGAGCACCGGCAGGCCCATCTCGAGCGCGACATCGCCGCGGGCGAGCAGGATCGTGCCGCCACCGGCCGACTCGACGAATCCACCGCGACGACGGTCGTTGGCGCGGGAGAAGCGACGATCGCTGATGCCCTTGGCCTGCATGTCCTCCGACTTGGCGGTCGCGGACATGTCACCGAAGCCGACGATGCCCTCGATACCGAGATCGTCGAAACCACCGGCGACGACCAGATCGGCCTTGCCGAGCTTGATCTTGTCCACGCCCTCCTCGACGGAGACCGCAGCCGTGGCGCACGCCGCGACCGGGTGCACCATCGCGCCGTAGCCACCGACGTACGACTGGACGACGTGCGCGGCGATGACGTTCGGCAGGGCCTCCTGCAGGATGTCGTTCGCCCGCGACTCGCCGAGCAACGTGTCGATGTACAGCGACCGCATCGAGGACATGCCACCCATGCCGGTGCCCTGCGTGTTGGCGACCATCGACGGGTGCACCCAGCGCAGCAGCTCGGACGGGGTGAAGCCACCGGTGAGGAAGGCATCGACCGTGGTGACGATGTTCCACAGACCCACCCGGTCCACCGAGTCCGCCATGTCGGCGGGGATGCCCCACTTGGTGACGTCGAAGCCGGTCGGGATCTGGCCACCGACCGTGCGGGTCAGCTTCGCCTTGCGCGGCACGCGGATCTCGGTGCCTGCCTTGCGGGTGACCGTCCAGTCGCCCGACTCGGCGTCGACCGACGCGACCGTGTTCTCCGGATCGGAGTCGACAAACGCGCGGGCCTCCGCCTCGGAACCGACGACGAAGGACAGGTCCTTGTCGAGGAAGACCGAGGTCAGCAGCGGAGCCGTGTTGTCGATCATCGCACCGTCGTCGCCGTAGCGGCGGATGCCGCAACGCTCGACCACCGCGTCGTGGTAGCGGTCGGCAATCTCCGCCTCGGGCACCAGCTCACCGGTCTCGGTGTCGTAGAAGCCCGGCTTGGGATCGTTCTCCCAGCCGATCAGGCCCGTGACCCACGCCAGCTCGAGCACACCGGCGGCCGACAGTTCCTCGTCGACCTCCATCTCGAAGCGGGTGCGAGCGGAGCCGTAGGGGCCGAGCTCGCCGGCACCGACGATGACGACCGTGTCGGCGAGGTCGGCGGTGACCGTGCCCCACTCGGGGGTCGGCAGCTCCTCGGCGCGCGGAGGCTCGGGCAGCGCCGCGATGGTCGCGGTGCCGTCCTCGTCGGCCTCGACGGCGTCGGCCGCCTCCTGCGCCTGCTTCGCGAGCGCAGGCAGGTCGACGTCCACCTCGGACAGTCCACCGGTCAGGTCCGCGACGAGCGGAGCCTCGGCAGCGAGACGCGTGGCCTCCGGTCCGACCAGCTTCAGCAGCTCGTCGGCCATCTCGTCCGTCGACCAGGTGCGGACACCGGCAGCCTCGACAGCCTCGACCAGCGGGTCGTTGCCGCCCATCAGGCCCGTGCCGCGCACCCAGCCGATGAGGGCGTGGGCGAGGGTGACGCGCTCGGCCCAGGTGCGCTCGGCGCTCCAGCGGTTGATGACCGCGTCGAGTGCGGCCTTGGCCTCACCGTAGGCACCGTCGCCACCGAACTTGCCGCGGTTCGGCGAACCGGGCAGCACGACGTGCAGGTGGGTGTCGACGTCGCGGTCGTACCCGATCTTCGACAGTCCGGCGATCAGTCGCTCGACCGACCACAGCAGCACCCGCATCTCCATCTCGGCCCGCGCACCGGCGTCGGCGAGCGAGCCCGCCACGCGCGGCGCGGCGAACGGGAAGAGCAGCGTCGGGGTGAGCGCGTCCTTGATGAGCTTCTTCGCACCACCCGCGACCTCGACGGTCTCGGTGCCGATCCACTCGATCAGGGCGTCGACGTCGCTGTAGGACGCCATGTTCGCGGGAACCACCCACAGCGCGGCGCCGGCACGAGCGTTGCGTGCGTACAGCTCCTTGTAGAAGCCCAGGCGGCTGTCGTTCAGCGAGGACGTGGTGACGACGACCGTCGCACCGCCGGCGAGCAGCTTCGCGGCGACGGCTGCGCCGATACCGCCCTTGCTGGCGCCGGTGACCACGGCGACCTCGTCCGCGTACTCGGCACCCTCGGTGACGACGGCGGTCTCGGCGATCGCCGCGTAGGTCTGCGCGAGCTCCGTACGGCCGGCCTCGGTGGCCTTGCGGCCCCAGAACTCGGCGTGCGCAGCCACGGTCCGACCCGCACCGATGAAGCGTTCGACGTCGAAGCTGTTCGAATCCCCCATCGCTCCGCTCGCCCCTTCCCCGAGCCAGACGCGGGCCAGGTCCTCACGGGCGGTGGCCCAGCGGTCGTCGATCAGGACGGCCTTGCGCTCGTCGAAGGCCGGAGCGACCAGACGCGGCCAGTCGGAGCCGAGCTCCGCGGAGACCAGGTCGACGAGTTCGTCGTCGGCCTTGTCGGCCAGGCCCGAGAGCTGCTCGGTGTGGCCGAGCTGCTCGAGCACGAGACGTGCGGCACTGGCGAGAACCCCGTCGCGGCCGGTGATCTGCTCGGCGAACTCGCCGAGGGCAGCGGCGTCGACCGTCGCTCCCCCGCCGCCACCGGCGGACGGCATCGACACGGCGATTCCGCGACGCGAGGCCACCGACTGCACGGCGGCGTCGATCAGCTTGTCGACCGAAGCGGCATCCGCGAGGGCACCATCGGTCAGGCCCCCCAGGTCGCCGCCGCGGACGGACGAACCGTCGCGGCTGCCGAGAGCAGCTTCGGCGGTGACGTGCGACGCCCAGCCCTCGCCCAGACCCCACACCTTGGCGACGCGGTCGGCGACGTAGGCGGGACGCTTGCCCGACGGACCGAACACCTTGCGCAGGTGATCGTTGATCGAGTCCGACAGCACCGGGCCGAAGGGGCGGTAGGTGCGGGCGAGACGGTCGACCGTGCCGGCGAGGGCACCCATGTCGGCGTCGGCGGCACCGTCGATCGCGCCGAGCGAGAGCTCGGAACCGAGGTCGACGAGCAGCTGGTTGCGGCGCGAGGACACGCCGTCGCACAGCGCCTCGATAGTGTCGGCGGGGCCGATCTGATCCGGGCGCAGCTTCGTCCACAGGGCGATGAGCACCTTGGTGGCGTCGGCGGCCTTGAACGCGATGTCGTCCGGGGTCGGGCCACCGGCCGGCGCAGCGGGAGCCGCGGCGGGTGTCGGGGCCGCAGCAGCGGCGGGAGCGGACTCGGCAGCCGGTGCGACCGGCTCGTCGTCCTCGACCGGAGCCGGGTCGGTGTCGGTCGAGTACACGATCGACGCCTCGCGCTCGATGTTGAGCACCTCGACGGGCTGACCGAAACGACCGGGCAGCTTCAGCGTCTGCGACGCGAGGTTCGCGACGGTGGGCGCGCCACCGAGGCCGACCTCGACGAACCGCTCGACACCGAGACCACCGTCGGTCTCGTCGGCGAACAGCAGATCCTGGGTCTCGATCCAGCGCACCGGCGACGCGAACTGCCAGGCCAGCAACTCGGCGAGCACCACGCGGGTGAGCTCGACCGGCTTGGCCGACCAGCTGTCGAAGTCCGCGAGGACGTCGGCGAGCGGCTGCGACGGCACCAGGTCGGCGATCTCCTGGATGAACTCGCGACCCAGGTTGAACGGCTTGGGCACGAGGTTCGGGATGTACCGGCCGATGAGGATGTTCGGGTCGATCTCCTGCGGCAGCAGGGCGAGCAGACGCTCGCGGAAGTCGTCGACACCGCCGCGCAGCACGGTCGAGTGGAACGGCACGTCGATGCCCGGGACGAGGATGAACGCGCGCTTGCCACCGAACTCGGCGACCTTGCGCTCGATCACGGATTCGAGGGCTTCGAGGCCGGCGACCGTGCCGGCGATCGCGTACTGCGATCCGCGCAGGTTGAGGTTGACGATCTCGAGGAATTCCCCGGTCTCCTCGGCGACACCGGCGACGAAGGCCTGCAGGTCGGCATCGTCCACACCGAACTGCGACGGCCGGATCGCGGCCATGCGGTAGTTCGAGCGGCCCTGCTCGTCGCGCGGCACGAGAGCGTGCATCGCGGAGCCACGCTGGAAGACGACCTCGAGGACGGCCTCGAGCGGCAGCACACCGGCGACGGCGGCGAGCGCGTTGTACTCGCCCACCGAGTGACCGGCCAGGAAGGCGTCGTCGACGAACGCGCCGGCCTCCTTCAGCTCGGCGATCTGCGCGACACCGAGGGTCGCCATCGCGACCTGCGTGAACTGGGTCAGGTGCAGCACGCCGTCGGGATGCTTGTGGGTGACACCGCGGGCCTTGAGGACCGTCGGGTTGTCGCGGACCACGGCCAGGATCGAGAAGCCGAGGGCCTCGCGGGTGTGCTTGTCGGCGCGCTCCCAGATCTCGCGGGCGGCCTTCGAGCGGGCACGGGCGTCGAGGCCCATGCCGGGACGCTGGATGCCCTGGCCCGGGAACGCGTAGACGGTCTTCGGCGCGGCGATACGGCCGGTCGCGACCATCACCAGATCACCGTCGACGCGGCAGCCGACCTCGACGACCTCGGCACCACCGTCGGTGGCGATGCGGTCGACGCGCACGTCGATCTTCGCGCCCGGACGGACCATGCCCAGGAAGCGGGTGGTCCATGCCGTCAGGCGACGGACCGGCAGCTTCGCGTCCTGCTCGATCGCGGTGACGACCTGCTGGGCCGCGGCCGACAGCCACATGCCGTGGACGATCGGGCTTCCGAGACCGGCGAGCAGCGCGGCGTTGTCGGAGGTGTGGATCGGGTTGTGGTCGCCGGAGACCTTCGCGAAGGCGCTCATGTCGGTCGGCGCGACGATCACGGCGTCGCGGCGGCGACGACGCGGCGTGTCGGTGACGGCCTCGGTGAGAGCGCCACCGGCGCGAACCGGATCGGCGAGATCGGCGGTGCCGGTGCGGCCGCGGATCGCGAACCGCTCGGCCAGGGTGGCGACCACCCGGTCGCCCGAGCCGTCACCGCTGTCGGCGGTGATGACCACGTCGACCTCGACGACGCGACCCAGGTCGGTGTCGGAGACACCGGTGACCTCGGCCTTGACGCCCAGGAAGGCGGGATCGGTGGGCAGACCGTTCTTGACGTCGATCGCGTGGTCCAGGTGGACCAGGTCGAGCATGCCCTCGATGACCGACAGGTCGGTCTCGGTGCGGGCGGCGCCCAGCGCGGCGAAGACGGCCGGCCAGCAGGCACCCACGAGCACATCGGGCACACCGTTGCCGCTCGGCGTCAGGTTCGCGGGCAGACCCGAACCGGTGACACCGGCGTGGTCGGCGATCTTCTCCGGCAGCCAGCCGAGAGTGATACGGGCAGCTCCCTTCCTGACCTCGGGCAGTTCCTGACCGGCGGCGACACCGAGCAGAGCGGACATCGACGCATCGGCGTCGGCCTCGGTGACGACAGGCGCGCCACCGGAGACGACCGAGGCGGGCACGGTCAGGCGGATCTCGACGGCCTTGTCGCGCACCAGCGGAACCCGCAGGCCGACGTGCTCGTCGTCGAGGATCGTCAGGGTCGCACCCGTCGGGGCGTGCGAGGCAGCGGTCTCCGACTCGACGGTCCACTCGTCCAGATCACCGAGACGGTGGATCGGGTTGCGGGTCTGGCGACCCGCCCATGAGACGTCCGGCGAGGACAGCACGGCGTCGAGCAGACCCGGCGCGATGTCGCGGTGACGACGCGCGGCGAGCTCCACCGGCTCCGCGCCCTCGGCGACGAGCTCGTCGGCCGTGGCCTTCTCGAAACGGTCGAGGAGTTCACCGACCGGCTCGTCGACACGGGTGATGCCGGCAACGGCGACGGTGCCGGGGATCACGCACACCTGGTCGGCGGAGTAACGCGGATCGTGGGCCTGCCACAGCGAATCCGAACGCCACCAGCGACGCACGTCCTGGTCGACGACCGGAACGAAGTTGACGGGCTTGCCGGGGGTACGGCACAGCGACACGAAGAACGGCACGTCGGCGGGATGCAGCACGACGTCACCCGCGTCGGGATACTGCGCGAGCAGCGACTTGATCGCGGCGTACGGGCGCTCGAGCACCGCGTCGTCGTCGAACAACGTCGGGATCGGGCCCCGGCAGACGGGATGCAGGCGGGCCTCGGCGCGCTGCAGCATGTCGCGGAAACGCTCACGCCACGACACGTCCAGCCACGGGCTGGTGTGCGCCTCGGCGAGGACATCGCCGAGATCGCTGCCGCAGTCGAACTCGGCGCCGTTGTCCGCACCGACCGCCAGCTCGAGGTAGCGCTCGAGCCACTGCAGGTAGGTCATGGTGTCGAGGTCGCCGAAGTACGGCTTCGCCGTTCCGTTCAGCGCATCGACGATCTCGGCTCGGCGCGCGGCCACGGCGTCGGCATCACCGGCGACCTCGTCGAGGAGGCGACCCGTGCGCGATGCGGCGTTGTCGATCTCGTGGATGTCGGCGCCGAGCTGGCTGCGACCGGAGGCCATACCGCCGGTCGCGGTGCCGGCGGCGACCCAGTCGGGGGTGCCGGGGGTGTCGACGAGCAGCTGCTTGACCTCGGGAGCCGTGGTGGCCTCGAGAGTCGCCATCGCGGCGGTGCCGACGAGGATGCCGTCGAGCGGCATGGCCGGGAAGCCGTAGACGGTCGACCAGCGACCGGTCAGGTACTCGGCAGCCTTCTCCGGCGTGCCGATCCCACCGCCGACGCACAGCACCAAGTTCGGGCGCGTGCGCAGCTCGGCGTAGGTGTCGAGGAGCAGATCGTCGAGGTCCTCCCACGAATGGTGACCACCGGCGCGGCCGCCCTCGATGTGGGCGATGACCGGATAATCCGGGACCTCGTTGGCGATACGGATCACCGAACGGATCTGCGCCACCGTGCCCGGCTTGAAGGCGACGTGCTCGATGCCGGCCTCACGCAGGTCGGAGATGATCTGCACGGCCTCGTCGAGCTCCGGGATACCGGCGGTGACGACGACACCGTCGAAGGGCGCACCGGCCGCGCGGGCCTTGGGTACGAGGCGCTTGCCGCCGACGTGCAGCTTCCACAGGTAGGGGTCCAGGAACATCGAGTTGAACTGGACGGCGCGGCCCGGTTCGAGCAGCTCGGTGAGCTCGGCGACGTGGTCGGCGAAGATCTGCTCGGTGACCTGACCGCCACCGGCGAGCTCGGCCCAGTGACCGGCGTTCGCGGCCGCGGCGACGATCTTCGGATCGACGGTGGTGGGCGTCATGCCCGCGAGCAGGATCGGCGAGCGGCCCGTCAGGCGGGTGAAGGCCGTCTCGACGGCGATGCGGCCGTCGGGCAGCGCGACCGGCTTCGGAGCGAACTCCGACCAGGCACGCGGAACCTCGGGCTCGGCGCCCGGGGTGAGGAGATTGCGCTGGCCACCGCGGGTCGCGGCGGCGATGATGCCGACGCCCTGACCGCGCAGGCCCGAGCTGGTCATGCGAGTGAGGAGCTCACCCGGGCCGAGGTCGAGGATCCACGAGGCACCGCACGCGACGGCGGAGTCGACCTGCTCGACCCAGTCGATCGGGGCGACGAGGATGGCCTGCGCGAGGCTGCGCGCGAGCTCGGAGTCGAGCTCGCAGCGGGCGGCCCAGTCGGCGACCTGCTCCACGGCATCCGCGAAGGCGGGGTGATGGAAGCCGACCTCGGCCGCGACGGGCTCGAAGGTCGGGGAGAACACGGCGCCACCGCGCTTCTTGGCCTCGCGCTCACGGGTCTCCGCGGCGGAGATCTGCTCGCAGCGTTGCTGCACGCGCTCGAGAGCGGCGGGCGGGCCCGACAGCACGACGCGACGACGGGCGTTGCGGATCGCGACGACGGCGCTGCGCTGGGGGTCCTGGCCCTCGAAGACCTCGGCGACGATCGCGCGCAGGCGCTCGGGGTCGACGTTGGCGACGGCGAGCATCGGGTACTTGCCGGCGCCGGAGATCAGGCCGCGGCGGCGACCGACGAGGGTCGCGGCGGCGCCGATGAGCTGGGCGATCGCGAGGATTTCGGCGTCCTTGCGGCCGGCGGCGGCGACGGACTCGACGGCGAGGACGCCCTGCGAGTGGCCGATGACCGCGCTCGGTGCGACGGAGTCGACGTCGAGGCCCTGGTTCGCGAGCGCGCGCAGCGCGGCGACCTGGGTGAGGAAGACGCCGGGCAGCGACACGGCGGCAGAGGTGAGAGCTGCTTCGGAGGGGCCGGCGGGCGCGTCGTCCTCGTCGGCGAGTTCGGCCTCGAGGATCCACGCGACGGGGTCGAAGCCCGTCGGGCGGACCACGACGAGGTCGCTCGCGACCGGGGCGAGGTGCGCGGTGGCGCGGTTGACCAGGTCGGTGAGGACCGGTTCGAGTCCGTTGTCGCGGCTGAGCTCCTCGAGCGAGGTGAGCCAGGGGGCTCCCTGGCCGCCGAAGGCGAGCGCGTAGGGCTCACCCGCGAGGAGCTTGTCGACCAGGGCACGGGCCGGAGCGGCTGCCGTGGACCGATCGGTGGTGCGTCGTGATGCCTTCGAGTTCCGTCCGTTGTCGCCTGGTGTGGTCTCGTCGATCGTCACGCGTGTGGTTCCTCTCCTGAACACCCCGGCGTCGAGGCTTCGTGTGTCAGCGCTGCGCGCCGGTGTGCTGCTGGACTAGTGGTCCGCTGTTCGGGCACGCCCAGGTTCGCACAAAATCATGAGGGGTTCCTCATGTTTTGTTTCGCGCAGTTTGCCCAGCACCTCCCCTGCCAGTGATTCCCCTCACAAGACCACTCGAAAGTAACTGGTCGGTAACCCGAATCACTCCTGGCTGCGCCGATGCGTGGATGTCCACGAACCCGAGGAATCCCTCACGTTTTTCGTTATCAAATCGTTACCTATTGACGGGCGTCGCGGATCGTGCATCGCAAGATCGAAAACGTGTCGGCGCCCGCGGTTAGCCTTCGGCCGGATCGAACAGACATTCGAGATGGGGGCGAGATGGGGAAGCGGATCGAGTACACGAGGGAACTGCTGGAGGAAGCAGTGACCGCGTCGATCAGTACTGCAGGTGTTCTCCGCTACTTGGGGCTTCGAGCAGGCGGAGGTAGTTACGTCGTCGTGAAACGACGGATCGAGGCCTACGGAATCGACACATCACATTTCCGGGGCATGGCCCACCAGAAGGGACGACCAGCCCGGAACCGGCTGCACTGGTCGGACGTGCTCACGGTCGCACCGGCAGGCTCGAACCGGAAGGAGACCAGAGCGCTCAGGCGCGCACTCCTCGAACACGGTCGTGCACACGAGTGCGAGATGTGCGGCATCGGACCGGAGTGGCTCGAATCTCCGCTCGCGCTCCACATCGATCACGTCGACGGCAATCCGAACGACTCCCGCCCGCACAACCTTCGCTTCCTGTGCCCGAATTGCCACAGTCAGACGCCGACCTGGGCGGGCAGGAACGCACGTCGCGTTCTCGGCGAGCCCCCCGAGCGGACTCCCGGCCGGATCGGAGCGGAACCCGAAGAGGCGGCATGATGACGCGACCGGTCAAGTACACCGAAGAGATGCTGCAGGAAGCGGTTCGGAACTGCATCAACTTCGCCGAGGTCATGCGGTACTTCGGCCTCAAACCCAATGGCGGGCACCACACGCATCTGAGCCGCCGGATCCGCGCCCTCGGCATCGACACGTCCCACTTCACCGGACGGCCCAGGACGACCGAGCGCAGACCGTACGTCCGTCACGAGTGGCAGGACCTCCTCATCGAGAAACCGCGCGGGTCCAGACGCACGAAACCGGATCAGCTCCGACGGGCGCTCGTCGAGTACGGACGCCCCTACCGGTGCAGCCGATGCGGCACCGAGCCCGAGTGGAACGGGAGACCGCTCACCTTGCACGTCGACCACATCGACGGAAACCCTAACGACTCCCGCCCGGAGAACCTCCGCTTCCTGTGCCCCAACTGCCACAGTCAGACGCCCACCTGGGCCGGACGAAACGTACAACTCCGTATGGCGCCGGAGTGACGGCCATGCCGTATCCTGCTGAGGTCTGGCGCGAGTGGCGGAATTGGCAGACGCCCGGGTTTTAGGTACCCGTGTCTTAGGACGTGGGGGTTCGAGTCCCCCCTCGCGCACCACGTGACCTCACCCACGGTGCACCGACCGGTCTTGGCAGGTCGGTGCACCGTTCGGGTACCGTCGAGGGCGTGTCCGAGCATCGCCCTCCCCGCCGGTTGGCCCTGATCATCCTGGTCCTGGTGGCCGCGGCCGGATGCCTCGGTCTCGGCTACTGGCAGTGGGTCCGGTTCGAAGCGGTGGGCGGCACCTACCAGAATCTCGGCTACGCCCTCCAGTGGCCGGCCTTCGCCTTCTTCTGCGTCTACGCCTACCGGCGCTTCGTCCGCCTCGAGGCCGAGGAGCAGGAAGCCGAGAGCACCGGCGGACGACGCCCGTCCGAGCCGGACGAGCCCACCGAGATTCCCGAGGATCTTCTTCCCACCCGTCCGCGCACGCTCGCCGAGGCACGCGAGCAGGAGGCCGCGGATCCCGACGCACAACAGATCAACGAGTACAACGAGTACCTCGCGCAGCTCGCGCGCAGGTCCGATAGGAGCGCTCAGTGAGCACGACCCCCGAGCAGGCGTCCGGCCAGGCCACCACGCCGCGCGTCGTCAGTGAGGCCGACCGCAAGAAGATCCGGTCCGCTCTGCTGCGTTACCGCGTGCTCGCCTACGCGACCGGTATCTGGCTGCTGATCCTCACCGGTGAGATGGTCGCCAAGTACATCATCGGTGTCGAGAACGTGCCGGCCTGGATCGCGATCGTGCACGGCTGGGTGTACGCGGTGTACCTGGTCCTCACCTTCGACCTGTCGATCAAGGTGCGCTGGCCGATCGCCCGGACGGTGTGGACGCTCCTGGCGGGCACCATCCCGTTCCTGTCCTTCTTCGTCGAGCACAAGCGCACCCAGCAGGTGAAGGCCGACTTCGGCGTCTGAGCCGGTAACCTCCACGAACACGAATCGGGCGGATCCCCTCGAAGGATCCGCCCGATTTCGTTGCGAACGAGCGCGCTCAGCGTCGCGGCAGGCGCACCACCTGCACGAAGAACTCGTCGATCTGGCGCACCGCGTGGATGAACTGATCGAGGTCGACCGGCTTCGTCACGTACGCGTTGGCGTGCAGCTTGTAGCTGCGGAGGATGTCCTCCTCCGCTGCCGAGGTCGTGAGGACGACGACGGGGATGT
This sequence comes from Rhodococcus sp. 852002-51564_SCH6189132-a, assembly GCF_001665495.1. Lineage (NCBI taxonomy): Bacteria > Bacillati > Actinomycetota > Actinomycetes > Mycobacteriales > Nocardiaceae > Rhodococcus > Rhodococcus sp. 852002-51564_SCH6189132-a. The sequence continues at coordinate 11,637 of NZ_LZMJ01000001.1, read as the reverse complement.
CGGTGAGGTCGGCGTCGGACTTGACCTGCTCGAGGACCTGCCGTCCGTCGTACTTGGGCAGGTTCAGGTCGAGGAGGATCAGGTCGGGCCGAGGGGCGTTCTCGTACTCTCCGCGCCGGTAGAGGAAGTCGAGTGCCTCCTCGCCGTCGCGGACCACGTGAAGGGTGTTTCCGATCTTGTTGTCCTCGAACGCTTCGCGCGTCATCAATTCGTCGCCGGGGTCGTCCTCGACGAGGAGGACGTCGATCGGCCGCCCGGAAACGCTCATGCAGATGCCCCTTTCAGAGCGACTTCGGTTGCAGACATGTCGTCGCCTGCCTTGGGAATCGTAAAGCAGAATCGACTGCCTTCCCGATACTGCGGGTCGAGCCAGATCTCTCCACCGTGGTATTCGACGATCTTGCGGCAGATGGCCAGGCCGATGCCGGTGCCGGTGTAGACGTCCCGGCCGTGCAGCCTCTGGAAGATCACGAAGACCTTGTCGGCGAACTCTTCGGCGATACCGATTCCGTTGTCCTGCACGGAAAATCGCCAGAACTCGTCGTCCCCGTCGACGATCTCCTCGCAGTCGACCCGGATCTCCACGGGCCTGTCCTCGTGGCGGAATTTGATCGCGTTGCCGATCAGGTTCTGCCACAACATGATCATCAGTGTGGGATCGCCCACGATCGTCGGCAGGGACTCGGGCCGGGTGATCTCCGCCCCGGATTCCTCGACCGCCTGGGAGATGTTCGTCAGAGCCGCGTCGAGGGTCACGTCCAGTTCGGTGCGGACGTGCGCGTCGCTGACGCGTCCGACGCGGGAGAAGGTCAGCAGGTCGTTGATGAGCACCTGCATACGCTTCGCGCCGTCGACCGCGAAGGCGATGTACTGGGTGCCGCGTTCGTCGAGCTTGTCGCCGTAACGCTTCTCGAGCAGCTGACAGAAGGACGCGACCTTGCGCAGCGGCTCCTGCAGGTCGTGGGAGGCGACGTAGGCGAACTGTTCGAGTTCGGAGTTCGAGCGCCGCAGTTCCGTCGTCTGGTTCTCGAGTTGCTCCTCACGCTCGTGCGCGACCTGCAGTTCGCGCACGATCCGCTCGCGCATGTCCTCGACGTCGCGACCCAGCGCATAGATGTCGGCGGGGCCCTGCGGCTCGATCTCGCGCTCGAAGTTCTGGCCCGCGACGACGCTGCGCGATGCCTGTCGCAGACGCTGGATCGGACGGACCACGATCATCTGGAGCAGGACTGCCAGGCCCACGCCGGCGAGCAGGAAAACCACGACCATGCCGGCAAGGATGCGGTCGCGCGTGGTGCGGGTGTCCTCGAGAGTCGCGATGCCGTCCTCTCGGGCCTGCGTGAGATCGGCGTTCTGGACCTCGAACGCCGCCCGGAGCCGGTCGAACGCGACGCGGCCCGCATCGACGACGGCGGGATCCACGAACTGCGGTTCCCCCGGTACGACGGTGGAGATGAGCGGTTCGGCGTACACGCGTCGCCACTGCGCCGCGTGCGTTTCGATCGCGTCGAGGTCCGCCATCAGCTTCTCCTCGTCGCCGACGAGAGCGCGCAACTCGGCGGCGGCAGCCTCCTCCTCCCGCCGTCCCTCCTCGTAGGGCATGACGAAATCGGGATCGGCGGCGAGAATATAGCCACGTGCGCCCGTCTCCTGGTTGATCAGCGCCGATTGCAACCGGTACGCCTCGACGCGGGCGGGCTGGATCCGGTCGCGCACGTAGTTGGAGTATTCGGTCGTCTCACGGAGGAAGTGGCTGCCGACCACGGTGCCGACGACCACCAACACACCCATCACGCCGAGTACGAGCAGGAACCATGCCTGGACCGTCATCCTGCGAGAGGGAGGGCGACGCACGTCCCCCGTCTCCGCCGTTGCGTCGCTGTTCGTCATGCGGTGATGATCACTTCCTGTTCCATTGCACGTGGACGACTGCCACGTCGTCGGACAGCCCTCCCCTACTGTCCGCGAGTTTCTCGGCACCGTCGATCAGCGAGTCGGTGAACTCGGCAGCCGGCAGATGGGCGCGTTCGCGCGCGAGCTCGAGGAGTCCTTCCTCACCGAGTCGTTCCGGGCCGCCGCCTCGATGACCCTCGAACAATCCGTCGGTGAACAACACGATCGCGCCGTCCTCGGGCAGATCCAACTCGTGGACGGGCCAGGTGGCCACTCCCGGCAGCAGGCCGAGAGCGGGACCACCGGGCGCTTCGATCCAGTCGATGGTTCCGCCGTGGCGGAGCAGCAGCCCGGGATGACCGGCCCGCATGACCTCGACGGTGCCGTGGTCGGCACACATCGTGAGGTTCGTCATCGACGCGAAGAAGCGACTCTCCGTGCGCTCGGCGACGAGCAGTTCCTCGAGTTGGTGCAAGCGGCGGGGACCGTCTACCCCGCTGAGCACGAGCGTGCGCCACGCGATGCGCAGGCCCACGCCGAGGGCGGCCTCGTCGGGGCCGTGACCGGAGACGTCGCCGATGAGGACGTGGACGGTGCCGTCGCCGGTCTGCACGACGTCGTAGAAGTCGCCGCCGAGAAGAGCAGACGACCGGCCGGGTCGGTAACGGGCGACGACGTCGAAGTCCTGCCCGTCGCGCAGGAGTGGGGACGGGAGCAGGCCGCGTTCGAGTCGGGCGTTCTCCTGCGCGTGAAGCTGGCTCGCCTGGAGTTCCGCCGCAGCGATCTCGGTCTGCTTTCGCTGGATGGCGTAGCGGACGGCGCGGCCGAACAGATCGGGTTCGACGCGTCCCTTGACGAGATAGTCCTGGGCGCCGACGGACAGCGCGGCGAGGCCGGTCTGTTCCTCCGCGAGGCCGGTGAGGACGACGATGGGGACGGAATCGGTGATTTCCTGGATGCGGGCGACGGCTTCGAGGCCGCTCGCATCGGGCAGGTGGAGGTCGAGAAGTACGCAGTCGGGAGCCGACGTGGCGAGTTCGTCGCGGGCCTGCGCAAGTGTCTGCACCCACACGACGGTCATCTCGGGGGCACTGTCGACGACGAGTTCCTCCACGATGAGCGCGTCGCCCGGATCGTCCTCGATGAGGAGCAACGACGGTGGTTCGACCGACTCGCTCTGCGCTCGGTGCATGTCCACTCGGCGCCCCTCCCTCCCTGCTCGAAAGGGAACATTACAGACTCGGCGACAGCATGGTCACAGGGTGGTCACGGCGGGTCGCGGCCTCGGCCGACGGACCGATATGTGCATCTATCGGCACGATCTTGCATGATGGCAAGGTGAACGATCCCATGACCGCGCATCCGCATATGACTGTTTCCACGACCCGTATCGGCTCCGTGGCCGTACTGTCCGTCAACGGCGAAGTCGACATGACGAGTGCCCCCCTCCTCGAGCAGGAAGCCCTTGCACTCCTCGACACCGACATCTCCGGACTTATCGTCGACCTCAGCGGGGTTGATTTCCTCGCTTCGATGGGTATCGCTCTGTTGGTCGAGTTGTCCAAGCGAGCCGGCGACAACACCGGTTTCGCCGTCGTGGCACATGGCAGCGCCACGGCACGCCCGCTCGAACTCCTCGGCCTCGGAGAGGTCCTGGCGATCCATCCGAAGCTCGACGACGCGCTCGTCGGCCTCGGTAACTCGCCGGAAGGCGTCTCCGAGTAGACCGCCGTACCCGACGAACCGAGGAGCCATGTCGTCTGCGCCCGAGGAGTCAGCTTTGCTTTTTCCCGACGAGATCCGTTCGTCGGGTGTACGAGCCGACCCGACCGAGATTGCAGGCCTGCGGGTCGTCACGAGGCGGTGGCTGGCGAAGCTCCCCCTCAGCGAGGACCAACGACAGGACATACTGCTCGCGAGCTACGAAGCGCTCGCGAATGCCGTCGAGCACGCCTATGCGCCGGACGACGCGCACGGCACGCTCGACTACGAGGCGACGTATCTGCCCAACGAGGGTGAGGTGGTCGTGCGGGTCGTCGACCACGGCTCCTGGCACGACGCCGTCGACAGCGACGCCCGACGTTCACGCGGTCACGGGCTGACGCTGATCCGCAATCTGGCCAGCGACGTCCAGGTCTCGGCCGGCCCGAAGGGCACGGTCGTCGAGATGCGCTGGGTCCTCGAGGAGACGGACAGGGCAGAGAACGACAGGGTAGGGGACGACAGGGCAGGGGACGAACTCTCGTCCCACGACGCGAGCTGACTGCGCGGTAGGCGCGCGTCGCGAGTTCCCGATCGAAGCGGCCGCGGGAGGAGCACCATGCTCCTCCCGCGGCCGCTTTCGTCATACCTGCAGGGCACCCACGTCCGGCTTCGCGGGACCGAACTTCGGTGCCAGTTCGCGGCGTGCCGCACGGTCGCCGAGGTGTTCGAGCAACCGGCGCCCGGGAGCCGATCTCGTCAGGACCATGTCGCTGCGTTTCCATCTCCGCGGACGCGGTAGCCGCCCTGTGGAGGCGATCGCGTGGATCTTCGTGCGCACGGTCGAGAACGTGGCCGTCTCCTGTGTTCTCGACCGTCCCCCGGTGGATCGGGACGTCGTGGCCGACGAGCTCACCGCCATGGTCACGGCGTATCTGCGGGACATGTCGCTCCCCTGACGGGGCGAACCAGGTGTTCCTCGCTATCGTGGCGGGAACCCTGTGGCCCTGACAGGGGGTTCCCGCCGGACCCTTCGGTTCGAAGGGTCCGATGCGGGACGGTGAGTGAGGAGGCGGCGATGGCGCGTTGGAATCCACGGGTGGTACTGGACTGGTTGCGTGCGGGATATCCCGAGGGGATCCCGGCCAAGGATCACTTCGCGTTGCTTGCCGTGCTCGAGCGTCGGCTCACCGACGAGGAACTTCTCGAGGCGATCGAGACGGCGGCGGCGACCGCGTCCGAGCACCCGGAGCGGCAGGTCGACCACGACACCCTGCGGAAGATCGTGGCAGGGGTGATCCACGAGGAACCGGACCCGCAGGACGTCGAGCGCGTCCGTGAGCAGCTGGTCGCTGCGGGCTGGCCCGTTGTGGGCGGTGAACTCTCCCGCGGCGACGAGGCGACCGAACCCGTCGAACCGGATACGCAACCGACGACCGGGACGACTGCGGCGCCGGCATCCGACGCTGTTGCTGCATCGGATACCGGCGCCGCGGAACCCGTGCGCGAGGAACGTGGGACGCAGGCCGGCGCGCGTTAGCGACTCGCGGCGAGCCGCGAATCAGGCGCTTGCGGCGAGCGCAGCGAGGGCGGGCACGAGCTGGGCGAGTGCCCGTCCTCGATGCGACTGTGCGTCCTTCTCCTCCGCGGACAGTTCCGCGGCGGTGCGTTCCTCGCCTTCGGGGCGGAAGACCGGGTCGTAGCCGAAACCGTTCTCGCCGCGCGGCTCGCGCACGATGCTGCCGCGCCATTCGCCGCGCACGACGGTCGTGACGAATCCGTCGTCCGACGGCACCACGAGCGCGCACGCCGACACGAAGGCCGCGCCGCGACGCGCGTCCGGCACATCCTGCATCTGGCCGAGCAGCAGTGCGGTGTTCGCCTCGTCGTCGCCGTGGCGTCCGCTCCAGCGCGCCGAGAGCACGCCGGGCATGCCGCGCAGGGCGTCGACCTCGAGACCGGAGTCGTCGGCGACGCAGGGCATCCCTGTGGCGGCTGCGCCGTCGCGGGCCTTGGCTCCGGCGTTCGCTTCGAAGGTCTCCCCCGTCTCGGGTGCCTCCGGGTAGGGCGGGACGGTGTCGAGACCTACGAGTTCGATGCCGTCGATCCCGGCGCGGTCGAGCACGCGCTGCAGTTCGCGCAGCTTCTTCGCGTTGCGACTTGCGACCAGCACCCGCACGTCAGACTCCGAACTTCTTCTTGACGACCTCCGCCTCGACCGGCTCGGGCAGGGTGCCCAGGTACGGCTCGGCGAGCACCTCGCGCTGGATCCGGCACAGTTCCTCGATGCCGGCGAGCGAGGAGTCGAGCATCGCGTCGAGCGTGGAACGCGGGAAGGTCGCGCCTTCGCCGGTGCCCTGGACCTCGACGAGGGTGCCTGTCTCGGTGGCGACGACGTTCATGTCGACCTCGGCGCGCACGTCCTCCTCGTAGGGCAGGTCGAGACGGACACGTCCGTCGACCACGCCGACGCTGACGGCGGCGATCTGGCACGAGATGGGCTGCGGGTCGGCGAGGCTGCCCGCGGCACGCAGGTAGGTCACCGCGTCGCACAGTGCGACATAAGCGCCGGTGATCGCCGCGGTGCGGGTGCCTCCGTCGGCCTGCAGCACGTCGCAGTCGATCGCGATGGTGTTCTCGCCAAGGGCGGCGAGGTCGATGCATGCGCGCAGCGACCGGCCGACGAGCCGGCTGATCTCCTGGGTGCGGCCGCCGAGCTTGCCCTTGACCGATTCGCGTCCGCTGCGGGTGTGGGTGGCGGCGGGAAGCATCGCGTACTCGGCGGTGAGCCAGCCGAGACCGGAGCCCCTACGCCACCGCGGCACGCCTTCCTCGACGCTGGCGGTGCACATCACGCGGGTCTGTCCGAATTCGACGAGCACGGAGCCCGCCGGGTGGTTGGTGAAACCCCGGGTGATGCGAATGCTCCGGAGTTCGTCGTCCGCTCTGCCGTCTTCTCGTGTCGTCACTCGTCCGAGCCTAGGCGATCCGGGGGCGGGCCTTTCAGATGCGGTACACGTCTCCGGCGGTGACCGCGTGGACCGGTCCGGAGTACTCGGCCTTGGCCTCGGCGATGACGTCCTCGCGGGAGGTCCACGGCGGGATGTGGGTCAGGAGGAGTTCGCCGACACCGGCGAGGGCCGCGACGCGACCGGCCTCGGCGCCCGAGAGGTGCACGCCCTCGGGGCGTTCCCCCGGCGCGTGGGTCCACGACGCCTCGGCGAGCAGCACGTGGGCGCCGCGGGCGAGTTCGACGACCGAATCGCACATGCCGGTGTCGCCGGTGTAGACGAGGGTGCGGCCGGAGTCGCTGGTGATGCGGAAGCCGTAGGCCTCCGGCGGGTGGTGGACGCGGCCGGGGCAGATGGTCAGGCTCCCGAACCGGATCTGCTCGCCGTCGCCGAGCATCCGGACGTCCAGGGTGTCGCTGACGTCGTCGACCTCGCCGGGGATCTCCGCGGACGCCACACCGATGCGGTGGGCGGTGCCGGCGGGACCGTAGGTGAGGACGCGGCCCTGCGGCGGGGACGGCGAGTAGCGGCGCCAGACCAGCAGACCGGGCAGGTCGAGGCAGTGATCGGCGTGCAGATGGGACAGGAGGATCGACACTTCGCCGGGGTCGGCGTGGCGCTGGAGCGCGCCGAGGACGCCGGGACCGAAGTCGATGACCAGGGGCGGGGTGTCCGGTGCCGTCAGCAGGTAGCCGGAGGCTGCGGAATCCGGCCCGGCCACACTGCCCGAGCACCCCAGAACGGTCATGCGCATATCAGCCATGCTGCCATGCCGAAGGTCCCTCGATGAAGCCAACGCGCGTATTGCGGCGCAGACTCACAGTGGCCGGGAAGGTGTGACGCGCGGATCGTTCGGCCACTTCGCGCGGCCGATCGGCGGGTTGTCGGCGCGGGTGGTCAGCGCGGCACGACCGAGGGGGTGGTGCGACGGGCGCGACGCGCGTCCGCGGACAGCGCCCACGCCGCGAGAACGCCGCCGACCGCACCGAAGAAGTGCCCTTCCCAGGAGATCCACGGTTCGCTCGGCAGCACCCCCCACAGCATGCCGCCGTAGAGGAACAGCACCACGACTCCCAGCAGGATCTGCCCGGCCTTGCGGGTGAACACTCCGCGCACGATCAAATAGGTGAGCCACCCGAAGATCAGGCTCGACGCTCCGATGTGGGTCTCGCCCGAGCCCGCGATCAGCCACGTCCCCACTCCTGCGACGACCCAGATGATCGCGGTCGCGGCCAGGCCGCGCCCGATGCCGGAGAGCAGCACCAGGAAGCCGAGGACGAGCGCGGGCACGGTGTTGGCGGTGAGGTGGGCCCAGTCGGCGTGCAGGATCGGCGCGAACAGCACGCCCCACAGCCCGTCGGCGGTGCGGGGTTCGACACCGGCCGCGTCGAGATCGGCGGGGAGCACCGCATCGACGGTCTCGATGCCGTAGAGCATCGCGACGAACCCGCCGATCCACAGTCCGGCACGTTGCCAGATCGGCCGGATGCGAGTGTCGGCGCCGGTGCCGCTGGGAATGGTCATGGCACCATTCTGCCGTCACGTACCGGTCAGTGGCCGAAGACCGAGGGCAGCACGTCGCGATAGGCGGGGATGTCGGCCACGGAGGTCGCGGACAGGATCGCGTCGACGATCGCGCGTTCGACCACCACCGCGGCGGCCTCGCACACCGCGGCGAGGATCGGCAGTTCGGCGGCGAAGGCCAGGATCGGCGGGGCGTCGCCCAGTGCGTCGGAGACGTCGGCGGTGCCGGTCGAGAGGGCGAAGATCGTGTCGCCGTCGAGCGGTGAGTGCGCGGGACGGATCGCGCGGCCGAGACCGTCGTGCCCGGTGACCGCGACGCGACGGCACGCCGCCTTCGACAGCGGTGCGTCGGTGGCGACCACACCGATCGTGGTGTTCAGGACGGTGCCCTTGTCGCCGAGCGCGCGGGCCGCGGCCAGATCCGCCGCGGAGGGCGACGACAGTCCGAGTTCTTCGGCTCGCGCGGCGTCGACGCCCCAGGGCAGTCCGGTCACGGGGTCGAACACCGAGCCGACGGGGTTGGCGACCATCAGTGCCGCCACGGTCACCCCGGTCGCGGGACCGTCCGTGATCCGCACGCTCGCCGAGCCGATGCCGCCCTTGAGCGCCCCGGCGCGGGCACCGGTGCCGGCGCCGACGCTGCCGCGCTCGAGGTGCGTGGAGCTGGCGGTGGCCGCGGCGGTGCATCCGGAATCGGCGGTCGGGCGCGCGGACCACTGACCCACCGGCAGGTCGAAGATGACGGCGCCGGGGACGATCGGGACGACCGCGCCGGGCGCGCCCATCGGGATGCCCTTGCCGTTCTTCTCGAGATAGCGCATCACGCCGTCGGCGGCGGCCAGCCCGTATGCGCTGCCACCGGTGAGGAGGACCGCGTCGACACGCTGCACGGAATGACTCGGATCGAGCAGGTCGGTCTCCCGGGTGCCCGGTCCCCCGCCGCGCACGTCCACCGATGCGACGGCGGACGGGTCGGCGAGCACGACGGTGCATCCCGTGGCGGCGCCCGTACCGGGAATCTCGGGGGTGCCGACGGTGACCTCGGGATCGAGGCGCTGCCAGTGACCGACACTCAGACCCGCCACGTCGAGCAGCGAATCGGTCGGCCCCGGCACGGTCACGGCTGAAGCGCCTGGACGAGGGAGTCCTGCATCCATGTCAGCCAGTGGTAGACGTCGAGATGCGGGGCACGCGGATCGTCGTCGTCGAGGACGTCGGGGGTGTCGGCGTCGATGCCGAGGGTGGTGCCGAGCGCGAGCCGCACGTCGTTGAGCCCGTACAGCCAGGCTTCGGCCTGTTCGGGATTGAGCACCACCTTGCCGCCGCCTTCGGGCACGGTGCGCAGGATGACCGCGCCGGCGGCGAGCTTCGCATCGATGATGCTCGGTTCGTGCAGGCTCCGCATCGCACCGTTGAGGTCGGCGGCGTCGTCGCCGACATCGGCGACGGCATCGGTGTCGGGGCGGTGGAAGTCGGGAAGGAGTCGTCGCAGCGCCGGGATCTCGGGCGGGGTGGCGTTACCGGTGCGCAGGCCGGTCAGCGCCGCGAGGTCGTCCTGCGGGGTCTGTCCGGCGCGTTCCTCGAGCATGCCCAGCACGGAGGACACGAGCGACCGCAGCACCGACGCTTCGTGGGCGTCCATCTCCGACCGGAGCTTGGGGCCGCTGAGCGAGTTCTTCCTGGTCCACTGCCGCACGTCGGTCGGGCCCTCCTGTGGGGATCATTCGTCGCGTTGCATCGTCGCCCACAGTCCGGCGGCGTGCAGACGCTGCACGTCGTGTTCCATCTTGTCACGCGAACCACTCGACACGACGGCCTTGCCCTCGTTGTGGACCTTGAGCATGAGCTCGGTGGCCTTGGCCTTGCTGTACCCGAACAGCTTCTGGAAGATGAACGTCACGTAGTGCATGAGGTTGACGGGGTCGTCCCAGACCACGGTCACCCATGGCCTGTCGACCGCTTCGATCTCCTCGACGATTTCGGCCTCGGCCGGAACGGCCTGTCCCGCCATGGCCGGAACGGCCTGGCCGGCCATGAATCGGACGTCGAGCGGAGTGGTCGTACTACACGGCGCCATGTTCCCAGGGTACGACTTCGGAGCACGGCGAAAAACCCGCCTCGGAGGCCGTGGCTCTACAGTGATCGGGTGCCCGAAGCCATTCACCGTGCCGGTCGTCCCGGCACCGCACTGTTCACGGACAAGTACGAGTTGACCATGCTCGAGGCTGCCCTGGCGGACGGCACGGGCGACCGCCCGTGCGTCTTCGAGGTCTTCGCCCGGCGTCTTCCCCCGGGCCGGCGGTACGGCGTCGTCGCAGGCACCGCGCGGTTGATCGAGGCACTCGGATCGTTCCGGTTCGACGAGGCCGAACTCGAACTCGCCGCCGGTTTTCTCGCTCCGCGCACCGTCGAGTGGCTGCGCGACTTCCGGTTCTCCGGCGACATCGACGGCTACCGCGAGGGCGACTTCTACTTCCCGGGTTCACCGATCCTGTCGGTGAGCGGCACCTTCGCCGAGTGTGTGCTACTCGAGACGCTGACGCTGTCGATCTTCAACCACGACAGTGCGATCGCCTCTGCGGCGGCGCGCATGGTGAGTGTGGCCGACGGCCGCGCGCTCATCGAGATGGGGTCGCGGCGTACCCACGAGGAAGCGGCGGTCGCCGCGGCGCGCGCGGCCTATCTCGCGGGCTTCGACTCGACGTCCAATCTGCAGGCCGCACAGCGGTACGGCATCCCCGCAGCGGGTACCGCCGCGCACGCGTTCACCCTGCTGCACACCACGACGGCTGGTCGCGACGAGGCGTCCGCCTTCCGCAGCCAGGTCGAGAGTCTCGGTGTGGGCACGACCCTGCTGGTGGACACCTACGACATCACCGAGGGCGTGAACACGGCGATCGCGGTGGCCGGCCCCGAACTCGGTGGCGTGCGGATCGATTCGGGCGATCTCGGTGTGCTCGCCCGCCAGGTGCGCGAACAACTCGACGGACTCGGCGCGACCCGCACGAAGATCGTGATGTCCGGTGATCTCGACGAATACGGGATCGCGGGTCTGCGCGCCGAACCGGTCGACGGCTACGGCGTCGGCACCTCGCTGGTGACCGGCTCGGGGGCTCCGACGGCGGGCATGGTCTTCAAGCTCGTGGAGGTCGACGGCCTCGCGGTCGAGAAGCGCAGTGCGTCGAAGGAGTCCCGAGGGGGCGCGAAGCGGGCCGTCCGGTACGCGCGGAGGACGGGCACGCTCGTCGAGGAGGTCGTGTACCCGGCCCGCGCCGAGCAGGTCCCGCCGGGCGAGGGTTCACAGGTCCACGAACTGATGATCCCGCTGGTCCGCGGCGGCGAGGCGGTCGGCGATCTGCCTACCCTGGAGGAGAGCCGTGAGTACCTCCGGCAGGGCATGGTGCGTCTGCCGTGGGAGGGCCTGACGCTCTCGGCCGGGGATCCCGCCCTCCACACCCGCATCGTACGTGAGGGGTGAGTGCCATGCGCGCATTTCTGGTGGTCGACG